>DASZWV010000082.1:0-2861 GCA_035546115.1 Phycisphaerales bacterium | reverse complement strand
TTCTCGGGGGGCCTGAGCGCATCGAACTACGCCGCCATCGCCGGAACGCCCCCGGCCACGACCACCCGCGATCTGCGGGATATGGTGGAGGCGGGCACGCTCGCCCGCACCGGCGAGAACAAGGGCGTGCGCTACCACCTGCCGTTCTCCGTCGGTCCCGTGCCCCGATTCGTCGTGGCCGAGACCGGCGAGGTGAAAGAACTCACGGACCGCCGGGATTAGCCAGCGAGGTGTTCAATGCGACGCACGTTCCTCTTCACCATCACACTGGCCCTTCTTCTCGGCGCCTTCCGCGCGATCGCGCAAACCCCAGCGCCCACGAACCCCGCCGGGACACAGCCCGCCGCCGCTCCGCCGAGCACGCCCGCCGGCAAGGCCCTTGCTCAGGTCCTCAAGCTCTTCACCGACGACCCGGACGCCATCACCGAGGCCGACCTCGCCGACTCGTTCAAGGCCCAGGTCCCTCTCGCCAAGCTCAAGCTCGTTGTTGCCCAGATCCACGCCGCCGAGGGCGATCTCATCCTCGACTCCATCGAGCCCGGCGCCACCGATCGCTCCCTCGTCGCCGACGTTCTCGGCAAGAAGAAGCAGACCCCCTTCAAGCTCCGTCTCGCCCTCGACGAGTCCGACAAGATCATCGGCCTGCTCATCCAGCCCGGCGTCGACAGGCGGGTCCCCGAGTTCAAGACGTGGGCTGATCTCGAGCACGCCATCGAGGGCGTTGCCGAGAAGGCCGCGTACATCATCCGCGCCGAGCGGCACATCACCACCGGCGAGGGGGGCATCCCCACCTTCTCCACGCCGCAGACCCGCTGGGACCTCGTCGTCTACCACGACGCGGATGAGCCCCTCGCCATCGGCTCGGCCTTCAAGCTCTGGGTCCTTTCCGCCATCGCCGACGGGTCCAACCGCGCCCGCTGGGATGAGAAGATCAAGATCCGGGATGATCTCAAGAGTCTTCCCTCCGGCGTCATGCAGAACCAGCCCGACGGCGCGGAGTTCACGGTCCGCGAGTTCGCCGAGAAGATGATCTCGATCAGCGACAACTCCGCCGCGGACCATCTCATTCATTACATCGGCCGCGACAAGTGCGAGGCCGCGATGGCCCGCGTCTGCGAGCAGAACGCGGACCTCAACCGCCCCTTCCTCACGACGCGCGACCTGTTCGTGCTCAAGCTCTCCGGCTCCGACGACCTGCCGCGCCGCTACATCGCCGCGGACACCGACGCCCGGCGCGCCATGCTTCCCGAGCTTGCCAAGGAGACGCCCAAGGCCGCGCTCGCCCTCGCGTGGAAGGCCCCGCGCTTCATCGACTCGCTCGAGTGGTTCGCGAGCCCGCGGGAAATGGCCAACACCCTGCAGTGGCTCGATCTCCTCTCCCAGCGCGAGCAGTGGGACGTTTCCACCCCGCAATCCGCGGCGGCGGCCGAGGCCACGGGGGAGAAGTCCGCGATCCGCCGCATCCTCTCGATCAACCCCGGCATTCCCTTCGACCGCAAGGTCTGGCCCTTCGTCGCGTACAAGGGGGGCTCCGAGCCTGGCGTCATGTCCCTGAACTGGCTCCTCGAGCGTGCGGACCACAAGCGCTTCGTCTTCAGCATCACCTTTAATGACACGAAGAAAGCCATCGACGAACCGAAGGCCATCGCCATCGCGCAAAGAGCGATCGAGTTTCTCGGCAAGGGGATGAAGTCGGCGAAGGCGGAGGAGAAGAAGTAGCCCTTCCACGTGCCGAGGAACCGACCGGCAGACCGCCACGCGCAGGGGCGCGGGACCGCCGGCCGGACGACCCGAGCCGAAAACTCATGTGAATCTCGTGCATAGTCACGCGATTCTCGGACTCTCCCCTTGCAGACGGGCAACCGGCGCGGCATCTTGAACAAACATCCGGCAGGAGACAGGAGGGAACTTGCACGGCCCCCATGCCCCGCGCGATCCTTTCCATCTCCGCCCCCCTGCTCATCCTCGCCTTCGCGGGTTCGGCCAGCGCCGGAATCGATCCTCTCAGCGGCATCGACTTCGTGCACGTCGGCGCGCCCGGAAATGCCCCGTGGATGGGCAATGGCTCGGTCGGCGATCAAGCTGTCGGACACGGCTCCGTGGCGTATCAGTACAACATCGGCCGCTTCGAGGTCACCACGGCCCAGTGGGCCGAGTTCATGAACGCGGTGTTCGACCGGGCCGCGGGTGACCAGATTCCATTTGTGCTCTCGCCAGGCCCGTGGGGCGCCGTCGCCACGACACCGAACAACGCCGGCGGTTTCCGCTGGACCGTTCCCGCAGGGCAGGAGATGTACCCGGTCGGCGGCGTCACGTGGCGTACCTGCGCCATCTCTTGCAACTGGCTCTGCAACGGCAAGAGCAGCGATCTGAGCGCGTTCATGAACGGCGCGTACGACGTGAGCACCTTCGGCAACGTGGCCACCGGCTTCACGGACCAGATCACCCACAACGCCAGCGCCCAGTATTGGATCCCGACCTGGGATGAGTACATCAAGGCCTCGCACTACGACCCCAACCGCTACGGACCAAGCCAGCCGGGATACTGGGTCTGGAACAACACGCTCGATCGCGCCGCCATCGCGGGTCCGCCCGGCACGGGCGAAGCGAACTTCGGGTTCACGACCCCCAATCCACTCACCATTCCCCTCGGCTCGTACCCATCGATCCAGAGCGCGTTTGGTCTGCTCGACGCTGCGGGAGGGGCGGCCGAGTGGACGGAAAAGACGTTCTATTCAGGTTTCAGTCCCGTCGAACGCGGAGTCGAAGGAAGCTACTGGGGATCGCCGTCCAACGCCCGAGTCGGTGACACGATCTATTCCGACGTGGAATCGGCTCCGCCTGGCTTCCACGGATACGAG
>DASZWV010000081.1:0-2178 GCA_035546115.1 Phycisphaerales bacterium | reverse complement strand
GCGGCTGGCCGGGATGCAGGCCGCCAAGCGGACGGATGATTTGATCCCGCTCTGTCACCAGTTGCCGCTGGACTCGGTGGAGGTCGAGGCGGCGTTGCGGCCTGGCCGGGTGCACATCAGGGCGACCGTGCGCGTGCACGCGAAGACCGGCGTGGAGATGGAGGCGCTGACGGCGGTGGCGGTGGCCGCGTTGACGGTGATCGACATGGGCAAGGCGATCGACAAGGAGATGCGGATCGAGGGCGTGCGGGTGGTGGAGAAGCGAGGCGGTCGCTCGGGGACGTACATTGCCAAGGGGAGCGGGCGATGAGCGGGCCGATCCGGGCGGCCGTGCTCACGGTGTCGGACCGGTGCTCGCGGGGCGAGCGCACCGACGCTTCGGGGCCGGCGCTGCGTGCGATGCTGGTTGAGAGGGTTGGGGCGGAGGTCGTGGCGACGCGCATCGTGCCGGACGAGGCTGCGCAGATCGCCGCGTGCTTTCGCGAGTGGGCCGCGGCGGCGCCGACGATCGATCTGGTCGTTTCCACGGGCGGGACGGGGCTCGCGCCGCGCGATGTGACGCCCGAGGCGGCAAAGAGCGTGATCGAGCGCGAGCACGCGGGGTTGATGGAACTGGCGAGGATGCGGTGCCTGGCGAAGACGCCGCGGACGTACCTGTCGCGCGGGGTTGCGGGGACGGTGGGTCGGATGCTCATACTCACCCTCCCGGGGTCGCCTCGCGGGGCGACGGAGAACCTTGAGGCGCTGCTGGACATTCTGCCGCACGCGGTTGAGACGCTGCGTGGGGAGGTCAAGGACGGCTGAGTTCGGCGAAGTCGGCGGCGGTGTTGAGGTTGAGCAGGACGCACGGGTCATCGACGGGCACTTCGAGGCGGGAGGCCTCGATCATGCGGTCGAGGCGGTCGTCCGGTGAGTGAGCGCGGCCGAGAAGGCGCTCACGGACGAAACGCCAGGGGAGGTAGATGGGGTGTCCGTGCTTGCCGTCGTGCGACGGGATGGCCGCGTTGTGCGTCGATGATGCGGACAGGGCCTCGGCGAGGCGGCGAAACGTGTCCGGGTGCGGAGCGGGACCGTCGACGGGCAGGATGAACACGCCGCGGGCCTCATCTTTGATGTTCTGGACACCGGCGAGGATGCTTGCGAACATGGGGGCCGAGTCGTCCGCGCGGACGGTGTGGATCTGGCTGTTGTGTTGGTGTATCGCGCGTGCCACGACATCGGAGACAACCCAGCGCGCTGGGATCTGAGTGTGGGAAAGGCGACGAGCCTGGATCTGCCACCAAAGCTGATCGCCGACTCTGTGCAGGGCCTTGGGCCCGCCTGCGCGCGTGCCGCGGCCTGCCGCGAGGACGAGGATGTGATCGGTCATGTCGCGGGCTCGTGGATGCGTCGGGTGGGCGCCGCTGCGTCGAGCTTTGCCGCCTCGAGCAGCAGCCCGGCCGCCATGGAGATGGCGACCATGCGTGGCTCCTTGCCGGTGTCGCCGACGCCGATGGGGCACTGGACTTGCTTCACGCGATCCTCGATGATGCCGGAGGCGATGAGGCGGCCGAAGAGGCAGACTCGCTTGGAGCGGCTTCCGATGAGGCCGACGAAGGCGGGGATGGTCTGGGGCTGCTGGTCGGGGTCGAGCAGGGCGCGCAGGAGCTCGAAGTCGGTGTCGTGCGAGCAGGTCATGACGCAGGCGAGGGTGCGGGGTGCGTTCTCACGGGCGGCGCGGAGGCCGATGTCCCACTGGAGGATGCGGGTGGCGTGGGGGAACCGTGCGTGGCTGTTCCACTCGGGGCGGTCGTCAACGACGACAACCTCGAGCGGGGAGCCGCGGAGGACGTCCACGAGCTCGCGGGCGACGTGGCCGGCGCCGAAGATGACCAGGCGCTGTCGCGGGCCGCAGTATTCGAGGAAGACATCCATCGCGCCGCCGCAGCACTGCTCGGCCTCGGCGCCGAGGATGTAGTGCTCGATGGCGGAGCCGCGGGAGGCGAAGATGCGGGCCGCGGCCTCGGCGACGAGGAGTTCGAACTGGCCGCCGCCGATGGTGCCGGTGAGACCGCCTTCAGGCCGCCAGATCATCTTCGCGCCGGCGTCGCGGGGCGAGGAGCCCTTGGTGGCGATGACTGTGATGAGGATGAAGGGCGTGCCCGCGTCGGTGAGGCGGGCGGCTTCGGCGAAGATGTC
>DASZWV010000080.1:0-13581 GCA_035546115.1 Phycisphaerales bacterium | reverse complement strand
CGCCGCCGGTCAGGATCATCTCGGGCTTGTCGTCGAGTGCCTGCAGATTCGCCAGGCACTTCGCCACGCCCTCGAACGCGGCACGCTCGGGCTGGATGTGCATGTCCGTCATGTGCGCCAGGCGCAGCACGCGCTTCCGCGCGCCGCCGGCCTGCGGATCGGCGCCCGCAAGGCCGCGCGGGCGCCGCAAGGCCTCCGCCAGCGCCCGCGGCCCCAGCGCGAGCCCGGCCCCCACGATCGCCCCCACTTTGAGCAACTCGCGACGGCTCAGCCCGCTGTTCATGTGTTCTCTCTCCTCTGCCGCCACTGTATCCGACGGATCTTTGCGATCCTCGTCGCACGCACAAAGAACGTGCAAAGTTGGGTCCGACGACGCGGTTTGTCGATTGCCTAATTCCCTGAGGGCGAACCGCCCTTGCGCGGATCGCAGGCCGCATCCCAGCCGCCGGCGCTGCGCCGGATGAACTGCACGCACGCGTGCTCCTTCGACTCTTTCTTCTGGTGGTGCAGCTTGAGCATCCACATCGACACCTCCAGGCCGTTCCACAGGCCCGGGTAGTTGTCCTCCATCTCCAGCAGGTTGGGCATCCACTGATGGTGCAAGCGCGGCCGCGACACCGCCTCGCCCGCGGGCAGGCCGAGCAGGAACGAGTTCAGAAGCACCTGGGTCGTCGCGGTGATGATCCGCGGCCCGCCGCTGGCCCCCACCACCGCCTCGACCTTGCCCGCCTTGTCCACGACGATCGTCGGCGTCATGCTGCTGAGCGGGCGCTTGCCCGGCGCGGGCAGGTTCTTCTCCGACTGCACGAGGCCGAAGGCGTTCGCCTTCCCGCGCCTGGTCGTGAAGTCGTCCATCTCGTTGTTGAGCATGAACCCGAACTCCGGCACGGCGACGAGCGAGCCGAACGGAAGGTTGATCGTCTCGGTGCAGCTCACCGCGCCGCCGCGGGAATCGACGATGCACAGGTGGCTCGTGCCCCCGTCGTCCGGCATGGCCTTCTCTTCTTCCTCCTCTTTTTCGCGAGTGCCGTACATCGAGGGCGCGAGCACATCCGTCGGCATGATGCAGATGGCGCGCTCCTTGAGGTACTCATCGCTGAGCAGTCGCTGCGTCGGCACCTCGACGAACGCCGGATCGGCCATCCACTCGGCGCGGTCGGCGAAGGCGTGCTTGAACGACTCGATCATCAGGTGCGTGTACTGCACCCACTGGCCGGCCTTGACCATCGCGCCCGCGCCGCCCCCGGCGCGCCGCTCCATGATCCCGAGCGTCTCGGCCATCGCGACGCCGCCGCTGGACGGCGGCGGCATGGTGATCAGCGTCCGCCCGAGCGCATCGAAACGGAGCGGGGCCGTCTCGAGAACCTTGAACGACCGCAAGTCGGAAAGCGCCAGTGCGCCGCCATCCTTCGCGGCGGCGGAACAGATCGCCCTCCCGAGTTCGCCGCTCGTCAACGACGCCAAGCCGTCGCGGGCGATCAACTCAAGGGCGTTCGCCTGTTCCGAAAGCCTGATGCGGTCGCCCGCCTTCACCCTGCCCGACCCCAGGAACCGCTCCCACACGAACGCGAACCGCGCCTTCCACTCCGGGTGTTTTTCAAACTTCTCGATCGTGTCGGCCGCCGCCTTCTCGTACGCCGCATCGACGATGAACCCCTCGCGGGCCACGCGGATCGCCGGCGCGAGCACCTCGGCGCGTTTCATCGTGCCGTACTTGTCGAGCACGTAGAGCAATCCGGCGATCGTTCCCGGCGTCGCGATGGCCTTGCCGTCGTGGCGCGAGGCCTCCGCCGCGGCGTCGCCGAGTTTCTCGTAGTAGTCCTCGCCCACGCCCACCGGACACGTCTCGCGATAGTCGATTGCGGCCGTGACCGCGGGGCGGTCCGGCTTTCCATCGCCCGAGGGAAGCACGATCACCATGAACCCGCCGCCGCCGATGCCGCAGGAGAACGGACGGACCACGCTGAGCGTGAAGCTCGTCGCGACCGCCGCATCGACCGCGTTGCCGCCCCCGGCCAGGATCTCCTCGCCCGCCGCCGAGGCGATCGGCTGATCCGCGGCGACGGCCCGATGAGCGAAGTGCGCCGCCTCGGACGCCTCGGCTCCGCGAGCCGCGTCCTTGCGAGGGGCGGGCTGCGCGCCAAACACCACGGACACCGCCACACAACACGCTGCCACGGCAGCCCATCGATGGATTTGCGCCATGCACGAGTCTAAGGCCCGGGCGCACCCTTCGGCACGCCCGGGGATGAATCAACTCGTCGGTCCCTGCACGGTCGCCGTCATCGGCACGTGCCCGGACTTGTGCTGCTCCAGCCCGGTGAGGATCTTGCCGCGGATGGCCGCGGCCTGCGGGCTCACGTCCTTGCTCGCCTGGTTGGCCATCTCGAGCATCCGCTCGGAGAGCAGGATGGTCAGCAGCGACTCGACGACGCTCCCGCTCCCGCCGCCGCGGGACAGCGGCCCGCCGTGGCCGTCGCCGCCCGCGTGCCCGTTGCCGCCGGCGGTCGTGGAACCGCCGATGACGATCTTCGGCACCATGTCCACGCCCGACTCCTGGATGGCCTGCGCGAAGCGCTCCATGACGGTGCTGGTGAGCTGGTAGACGGGCCCGCCGTAGGCGCGGACCTGCTCCTCGACGGCCATCGCCTGCGCGACGCCCACGCGGGCGGCGCGCTCGGCCTCGGCCTCGGCCATCATGCGGACCTTGCTGGCCTCGGCGTCGGCCATCGCCTTGACCTGCGCCGCCTGCTGGAGCGACCGCTGGTAGTCGGCCTTTCCCTGGTTGGTCTGCACCGTGATCGCGATCTCGCTCTCGGTGAGGCGGGATTGCTGCCCGGCGCGGGCCTCGGCCTCGCGGAGCTCGCGCTCCTTGACGGCCGCCCTCTCCTGCTGGGCGTAGGTCTCGATGCGCTCCTGCGCCACCTGGCGCGTGCGGAGCTGCTCGAGGATGGTCTCCAGCTTGGACTCGCCCTTGGCGCTCTTGGGCGTGCCGATGAGCACCTCCTCCAGGTCGAGGTTGTAGTAGCCGAACTTGGCGCGCATCTCGCTCCCGGCCTGGTCCTGGATCTGGGCGCGCTCCTGCAGGAGCTGGATGAGCGTGCGCGTCTGGGCCACGTTCTTGAAGTACGCCGAGACCATCGGGTCGAGCGTCTGCTCGACCAGCCGCTGGATGTCGCCGAAGCGCTGGATGACCAGCGGCGCCTTGCGGTAGTCGATGTGCACGACCACGCTCAGCGGCAGGCTCGGCTCGAACGCGTCCCGGGTGATCAGGCTCACCTCCGTCAGGTGCTCGTCGAACCGGTGCTCGCTGGTCTCCGACGAGATCCACTTGAGCAGGAAGTTCGTCGTGGGCACGGGGATGACCTTGCCGGCGTACGTGTTGAAGGCGTACTTGCCGGGGAGCAGCGCCTCGCTCCACACGCCGCGCTCGCCGCGCCTGACGAGCTCGCCGTGCGAGTAGTCGGTGCCCGAGAGGTCGGTGCCGCGCTGGCCCGTGTACGACACCACGACGCCGACGAAGCCGACGTCCACGGTCGTCTTGCGGATGAACTCGACGGTCGCGAAGACGCGGTTGATGTAGTAGGTGCCCTCGACGAGCACCTGGGCCTGCCGCCCGCGCCGCCCGCCGGAGTGCAGGAACGCCTCCGGGTCCTGGAAGTTGTTGTGCACGCTCGCGGCGGTGCCCGTCTCGGCGAGCGGGCCGGTGCTCCCCGCGCCCACGATGGGCGCGATGATCTGGCCGTCGTCCAGCGCCGGGCCGTCGTGCACGGTCACGATGCCCACCAGGTCGTCCATGCCCTTGATGACGATGGGATCGAAGCCGTCGCGATCGTCGATCAGCGAGGCCATCTCGTGGAACAGCTTGACGTCCTCACGCGCGAGCGGGAGAAAGTACAACTGCTCCTCGGTGAGCACGACGAACTGCGCGAGGTTGATCGCGTACGTGCCCTCTCGCAGGATCTTGCGCTGCGGGCCCCGCTGTCCGCCGGCGCGCAGAAACACCGCGGCGTCCTCGAAGGAGTTCGCCTCGACGTTCGAGGCCAGCGTCTGCCCATGGTCGAGCGGACGCCCGTCGCGCGCGAAGACATACCCGATCTTGTTCTGCGGGATCGTCACCAGCGGCACGATGTGCACGCGGTATTGCAGCGGCATGAGCCAGTGCAGACCGCCGCGCAGCACCGCGGGCTGGAAGCCCGCCTCGCGGTTGAGCGCGATCAGGCCGGATCGAACCGAGCCGGCCAGGCCGAACCGCTTCTCCACGATTCCCGCGCGGTTGTTCGGAACGCGCCGGACTCCGAGAAGCACGAACCACGCGATCGCGAGAGTGATGATGAGCGCCCAAGTCCCAAGCCCGAGGGACGGGATGAGCGCCAGAGTGGGTTGATGAAAGAAAAACATGGTGGCCTCCGAGTCCTCCGGCCCGTTACCGCGGGCGGAGGGGTGCGTGCGGGTGAAAGGGACCACGCCCGAAGCGTGCTCCCCGATTCCCAGCGTGCGTGCGAACACGGCCGCGTGCGAGACTCTCTCACACGTCGGCCAACGTCACGGATCTGACAGTTCAGCATCGCGAGCGATCGCTCGCAACCACGCCGATCTAGGGCGGGGGAAGGGGCTCGCCGACGCGCGCAGAGGCGCGGCAGGCCCCGAAGCTCTGGAGTGTTCCGCGGAATGTGCTCACGCGAATCATCATGATCCAGCTCCCTTTCGTGGGAACATGCTGAGTATATCAAACATCGACAGAATGCGAGCCGCAAACGCGGGTTGCACCTCCGATCCAAACCAACCCCGGGCTGTTCGGACAAACGTCCGCCGTATGGGCGCGCGAGCACACGGTATCTCGACAAAGACCTCTTGTTTGTCGCTGCCGCGACGCTGCAATGAAGGCGCCCGGGCGCGACATGTGTGCGTTGAAGGACGGGTCCGCCTCGGGCGGATCCGCTCCAACCACGTGCTGGAAAGGACAAGCCATGCGTTCATGCACCCGTTTGCTTCTCGCGTTCGCGGCCGTCTGTCTGTGCGCGCTCCCGGCCCGGGCCGCGTTCCATCTGTTCGTGATCTCAGAGATCTACTCGAACGCCGACGGGAGCGTTCAGTTCATCGAGCTCAGCACGACCTTCAGCAGCCAGCAGTTCGTGGGGGGCCAGACCATCACCTTCAGCAGCGGCTCGACGGTGCACACGTTCACCTTCCCGTCGAACATGCCGTCGGACTCGGCCAATCGCAGCATCCTCATCGCCACGTCGAACTTCGGAAGCCTGCCGGGGGGCGTGACGCCCGACTTCACGATCCCCGCCAACTTCCTGCTCACCAGCGGCGGGACCCTCCAGTTCTCCGGCGGAAGCACCGTCAACTTCGGCCAGTTGCCCACCAACGGATCGCAGTCCATCAACGCCTCCGGCGCGGCGATGGTCAACAGCCCGAGGAACTTCAGCAACCAGTCGGGCTCGGTCAACGTGCCGGGTGGCTCTTGCTGCAACAGCGGGGCCTGCTCGCTCGCGCTGCAGAGCGCGTGCGCCGGCACGTTCACCATCGGCGGCACGTGCAGCCCGAACCCTTGCCCCCAGCCGGGCGTTTGCTGCAACGGCACCACCTGCACGTTCGTCGTGCAGTCGGCCTGCACCGGCACCTGGTCCGCCGGCGCGGCGTGCGTCGCGGCCTCGTGCCAGCCGCCGCTCGGTGCTTGCTGCTTCGGCGTCGCCTGCCGCCTGGACACCGCGGCGAACTGCGCCGGCCCCCGCACCACCTTCACCGGGGCCGCCGCGTGCAACGCCACGGCGGCATCCACCGTCCCCTGCTGCCGAGCGGACTACAACCAGAACGGGAGCCTCGCCGTTGCCGACATTTTCGACTACCTCAGCAACTGGTTCGCGGGCTCGATCGATTGCGACTTCAACGGCAACGGAACCGGCCAGCCGAGCGTCTCTTCCATCTTCAGTTTCATCAACGCCTGGTTCGCCGGCTGTTGATTGATTGACGGCCAACCCCCGGCGCCCCGATCCCTCGCCCGATAATCACGCCCATCCACACCGCCCCGCACGAGGACCCCAACGGGCCTTTGCGGGGCGTTTTTCTGCGAACCGGCCTGTACAGGCCACCCGTACTGGGGAACAGAACAATCCCGCGGACGAATAGGCTTTGTCCACTCGGACTCGTCTTGCCGGATGGTGCTCGCGGGCGTTCTCGGGTCGTTTCTCGACCGATTGGTGATTGGCCCTCTGCATGGAAAAATGGGGACATTCCCGATTCCGGCACCCCGGGGCGAAAGGTAGATTGGGGACGATGCGAGCGACGCGGCACATGAAGTCTGTTTGCACCGTGGCCGTCGGTGCGCTCGCGATCGGAGGCTGGGCCGTTCCCTCCTCCCTGGCCCAGACGTGCGAGCCCGAGCACCCCAGCATGCTCACGGCGATCGAGCATGCCGCCGCGAAGAGCGACCATCCCCGGCAGACCCGCACGCGCCTGCTCGAGCGCATCATCTTCTCCCCCACCTGCTACCCCGGAGACCTGACGCAGGAGCAACTCGACCAGCTCATGGCGGCGACCCAACTGCTGCCCCCGGGCGTCCGCGGCGGATTCGGCCCGCGCTATCTCACCGACAACAGCGCGTGGACGGGCGCCGGCCAGATCGGCGTCTCCAACGCCTCGCACGCCGCGCAGCTCACGTACTCGTTTCCCGACGACGGCGTGACCTGGGGCCTCACGTGCTCGGGCTTCAACACGGGCGCGAACGATCTCAACGCCAAGCTGACCGCCACGTTCGGCTCCATCGATCGCGGACGCGAGATGATCCGCTCGGCGATCGCGGCGTGGCGCGCCGTCGGCGCGCTCTCGTACACGGAGGTCGCCGACGACGACTCGGCGGAGGACAACAGCACGACGCACGTGTCCACCCGCGGCGACATCCGCATCGGCGGGTACGGCTTCGGCGCTCTGGGCACCAGCCCGCTCGCCTACAACAGCTTTCCCAACAGCCCGCTGACCCAGTGCAACGGCGGCGACATGGCGATCAACACGATCTACTTCACGGGCGCGTACCTCTCGAACGTCAACGGGAACTTCCTGTACCTCCGCAACACCGCGGCGCACGAGCACGGGCACGGCCTGGGCTTCTACCACACGGTGCCCTGCAACCAGACGAAGCTGATGGAGCCGACGATCACCACGACGGGGATAAGCACGGTGATGCCCGACGAGGTCCGCGCGGTCATCCGCGACTACGGCGACCGCTTCAACGCCGGCGCCGGCAACCACACCTACGCGACCGCCAAGGACTTCGGCAACCTCACGACCCCGGCGGTACAATCCGTGATCCAGCGCAACCTGGGCCTCAACGGGACGGCGATCGCCGAGGAGGACTGGTTCAAGTTCACCATCGACTCGCCGCAGAGCGTCACCATCTCCGTCACGCCCACCGGCTACGCGCCCATGGGCGCCTGCTGCGTCGGCGCCTCGTGCACCCTGACCACGCAGGCGATGTGCGCGACGACGTGGTTCGTCGCCGCTTCCTGCGGCTCGTCTCCCTGCGCGTTCGGATCGTGCTGCACCGGCTCGGGATGCTCGATCGTCTCGTACGGCGCGTGCAGCGGCTCGTTCCTGCAGGGCGGCTCGTGCAACGGTTCGGTCTGCGTCGCCCCCGGCGCCACCGTCACCTGCGCCGCGAGCTCGAGCGATCAGGCGTGCTGCCAGGGCAACCAGACGACCGGATGCACGGGGACCAGCGCGATCGTCAACGCCCAGAACGCCGGCAACCTCGCGCTGGAGCTTCGCAGCGGCGCCAACGCCTCGGTCGTCACGCTCTCATCGAACTCGCAGAACCTCGGTGTGGTCGAATCCGTCACGTCGGCCGCGCTCCCCGCCGGAACGTACTGGGTCCGCGTGTGGGATTCCGGGGGCGGCGTCGGCTGGTCGTCCAACAACCAGACCGTGCAGACCTACGACCTGGTCGTCCGCGTGGGAACGTCCAAGGCGCCGCCCTTCGCGATCGCGGGCCTCCAGCACAAGCGCGTGATGTCGGATTCCCCCTGCCAGTTCATCGGCAACCACAACTCCTACGCCACCGAGCCCGGCGCCTCCATCCCGAGCGGCAACTACGTCTGGGACCTCGACGGCGACGGCACGTTCGAGACCACCTCGCAGACCCAGCCGCAGATCACCTACCGCTCCAACGGCACGTACAACGTCACGCTCCGCATCACCGACTCGAACAACATGTCCGCGACGGACACCATCCAGGTGCAGGTGTACGGCGCCACGACCTCCATCACCAACGTCAGCCCGAACAGCGGCGTGCAGGGCTCGACCGTTCCCGTCACCATCGTCGGATCGAACTTCAAGGGCGTCACGAGCGCCTCGCAGATCTCCGCCGTCAACGGCATCACCGTCACGGGCACGCCCGTGGTGAACGGCCTGGGCACCCGCATCACGGGGCTCTCGTTCACCATCGCCTCCGGCGCGCCGCTCGGGGCCCGCGACGTGAGCGTGACCAACTCCGACGGCCTGGGCGCGAGCGCCACGGGCACGGGCGTGTTCACCGTGAACACCGCCGTGACGACCGGCGCCTGCTGCCCCCCCAGCGGCGTCTGCTCCATCACCACCCCGGCCGCGTGCACCGACGCGTTCCAGGGCCTCGGAACCGTCTGCTCGCCGAACCCCTGCCCGCAGCCCAATATCGCCTGCTGCGCCGCCGACGGCTCCTGCACGTTCATCACCGCCGCGCAGTGCACGGGCGGCACGGCGCAGGGCTACGGCTCGGTCTGCACCCCCAACCCATGTCCGCAGCCGAGTGTCGCCTGCTGCGCCGCCGATGGGTCCTGCACGTTCGTCACCGCCGCGTCGTGCTCCGGCGCGGCCATGGGGCTGGGCTCGGTCTGCTCGCCGAACCCGTGCCCGCAGCCGACCGGCGCGTGCTGCGCGGGGGCGACGTGCGCAGTCCGCACCGCGGCCGCGTGCGCCGGTGCGCACACCCGTTTCGCCGGGCTGGGGGTCGCCTGCAATCCACCGACGGAACTCCGCACGCCCTGCTGCGTGGCCGACTTCAACCAGGACGGGGCGCTGAACACGCAGGACATCTTCGACTATCTCAACGGCTGGTTCGCGAGCGATTCCGCGACCGATTTCGGCGGAGACGGCATCAGCGTCCAGGACATCTTCGACTACCTGAACGCCTACTTCACCGGCTGCTGATCGCACGGCGGCGCGCGTCCTCCGGGCCCCGCGATTTCCCTCCCGCCTACCCTGACCCCGCATGTCCACGCTCTCCCGCTATTCCCCCGGCCAGCGCGTCAAGGTGACCCAGCAGATGCCGCGCCAGCAGGGCGCCATCACCACCACCGTCGAGGGAACCATCCTCCGCTTCGGCCAGCAGAAGACCGGCTCGTGGTACGCCCACGGCAAGGACGACAAGCTCTGGCTGGATCGCCTCGAACTGCGAAAGGCCGACGGGGAGATCGTCGTTCTGAATCTCGACCGAAACTCGGTCGTCGAGGATGCCGACTCCGCCGCGCCCCAGAGGCCCGTCGCCCGCGCGGCGCACTGAGTTGGCGATCGCCCGGACTCGGCGGCGGTTCGCTTCTACCCTCAAGACCTTCCGATTCTCTCCACGGAGCCGCCTGTGTCCATCGTCACGCGCACCCTCGACTGCGGCATGCCCCTGCTCATGGAGCAGATGTCCGGCGTGCGCTCCGTCGGCCTGACGTGGCTCCTGCCCGCGGGCTCGGCGACCGACCCGGCCGATCGCCAGGGGATCGGCACGCTCTGGTCGGAGTTGCTCCTGCGCGGGGCGGGCGATCTGACCTCGCGCGAGCAGGCCGACGCCTTCGACACCCTCGGCGTCAGCCGCTCCGCGGATGTCTCGACGCTCCACATGCGCATCAGCCTGACCCTGCTCGGCTCGCAGGTGCTCAACGCCCTGCCGCTCATGGTGGACATGGTCCGCCGGCCGCGATTGGAGCAGGAGGCGATCGACGCCTCGCGCGACCTCGCCCTGCAATCGCTCGACGGCCTGAAGGACGATCCGCAGGAGCGCGCCGTGCTCACCCTCCGCGAGCGCCACAACCCTCCCCCGCTCAATCGCAGCGGCATGGGCACCGTCGAGGGCCTGAACGCCATCACGGCCGATGACCTTCGCGCCGCGTGGGCGGCCCGTGCGCGGCCCCGCGGCCAGAACGGCGTCGGCGGCTCGATCCTCGCCATCGCGGGCGATCTCGAATCCGCCGGCGGCCCCGACGCCCTCGCCAGGACCATGAACTCGCTCCTCGCGGGCTGGATCGGCGAGGCCCCGGCGATCAAGCCGACGCCCTCCCTTACCCGCGGCACCTACCACCACCTGCCCGACAAGTCGTCGCAGGTGCAGGTCGTGCTGATGCACGACGCCCCCGCCGAGTCGAGCCCAGATTCCAAGCTCGAACGATTCGTCGCGGGTGCGCTCTCGGGCGGCATGGCCGCCCGCCTCTTCACGGAGGTCCGCGAGAAGCGCGGCCTGTGCTACTCCGTCAGCGAGAGCTACGCCGCGGATCGTGACTACGGCCGCTGCCTCGCGTACGTCGGCACCACGCCCGAGCGAGCCCAGGAATCCCTCGACGTGCTCATGGCCGAGCTCCGCCGCATCAACACGCCGGCGGGCAGGGTCACCCCGGACGAGTTCCAGCGCGCCATGGTCGGTCTGCGGGCCAGCATCGTCTTCTCCGGCGAGAGCACCGGCGCCCGCGCCGCGGGCCTCGCGGGAGACATGCACCGCATCGGCCGCGGCCGCTCGCTCGAGGAGATCGAGGCCCAGTACGCATCCATCACCGTGGACCAGGTGAACGAGTACCTCACCCGTCGCGAGATGGGGCCGGTGACGATCGTGACCCTGGGGCCGAGCGAACTGCGGCCGCCGGGTTGATTTGAAGAATGCGAAGAAGGTTGGGTGGCACGGGCGGCTTGTCCGCCCGTGTCGGACGCCCTTGCGCGCCCGAATGTCGGGCGAGCCGCCGGCGCCACCCCTCGCGATGAACGGCTCCGATACACTCGCCCCAATGCACGCCGGCCCCCCACTCTCCCGCCACCTCGCGCGCCTCACCTCCGGCTACGCGCTCTGGTCGATCCTCACGGCCATCCTGCTGATCCTGCTGGTCTACCCGATCATCCTCACCGTTCGCGGCGCCCTCACCGAGCGGGCCGCCGACGGCTCCGACCACTACACGTTCAAGTTCGTCTCCATCGCCCTCTCCGATCCGGGCATCCGCGAGTGCCTGTTCAACTCGGTGAAGATGGCGATCACCACGACCACGCTCTGCACGCTCATCGCCGTGCCGCTGGCCATCCTCTCCGCGAAGTATCTCTACCCGCTCAAGGGCGTCTTCAACGCGCTCATCCTGGTGCCGCTCATCCTGCCCCCGTTCGTCGGCGCGATCGGCATGTCGGCGCTGCTCGGGCGCGAGGGGGCGATCAACGCCGTGCTCGGCCACCTCGGCATCGGGATGATCGACTTCCTGGGCCACGGCAAGTTCTGGGGGTGCGTGGCCGTCGATTCGCTCCACCTGTACCCGATCATCTACCTCAACGCCGCGGCCGCGCTGGCCAACCTCGACCCCGCCCTCGAAGAGGCCGCCGACAACCTCGGGTGCGGGCCATGGAAGAAGCTGTTCACGATCACGCTCCCGCTCATCCGGCCGGGCGTCTTCGCGGGGGCGACGATCGTGTTCATCTGGGAGCTCACCGAGCTCGGCACGCCGGTGATCTTCGACTACACGCGCGTGATGAGCGTGCAGGTGTTCAACAAGCTGCACGAGGTGGAGAGCAGCCCCGAGCCCTACGCGCTGGTCATCATCATGCTCGTGATGGCGATCGCTCTCTACGCGATCGGCAAGTACCTGCTCGCCGGGCGGGCGTACGCGATGTACTCCAAAGCCTCGCGGGCCGCCAGCGAAACCCGCCTCGCCGGCGCCAAGGCGTGGCTCGCGACCGCGGCGTTCGTCCTCGTGACCTGCTGCGCGTTGCTCCCGCACATCGGCGTCGTGCTCACCGCGCTCTCCTCGCCCGGGCAGTGGTACCACAGCGTCCTGCCGCGCAGCATGACCCTCCACAACTTCCAGGAGGCCCTCAGCCACCCGGACGCGTTCAACTCGATCGTGAACTCGCTGAAGGTCTCGACCGCGGCGGTGCTGATGGCGGCGATCTTCGGCCTGCTCGCCTCGTACGTGATCGTCCGCACGCCCATCCGGGGCCGGCACGTGCTCGACGCCCTGTGCATGCTGCCCCTCGCCGTGCCGGGGATCGTGATCGCGTTCGGCTATGTCGCGATGACGCTCAAGTGGCCGTTCAAGGCATGGTCCGGCGGCGGCGATGGGCCGCTCGGGTCCATCCAGGTGCTCGGCAACACGCCGTCGCCGCTGATCCTCATCGCCGTCGCGTACGCGGTTCGCCGCATGCCCTACATCGTCCGCGCGGCCGTCAGCGGCCTGGAGCAGACCTCCGGCGAGCTCGAAGAGGCCGCGATGAACCTGGGCGCGACGCGATTCACGGCCGTTCGCAAGGTCATCATGCCGCTCATCACGGCGAACATCGTCGCGGGCTGCCTGCTCGCGTTCAGCTTCGCGATGCTCGCCGTCAGCGAGCCCCTGCTCATGGCCCAGCAGCAGAGCCAGTTCCCCATCACCAAGGCGATCTACTCGTTCGCGAACCGCTTGGCGGACGGCCCGTTCATCGCCAGCGCGATGGGCGTGTGGGGCATGATGCTGCTGGCGGTGACGCTCGTGGGGGCATCGATCCTGCTGGGGAAGAAGATGGGGTCGATCTTCCGGGTGTGAGGTCGCGGATGGTTCTGAGCGTCTAACGCTTTGGCGGCTCGTCGAAACACTCCACGACCTTGATAGGTACACCGCTCAGGCGGGCGATCAGCCCTACAAACTTTTGCATTGCATGCTTCGATTTGCCGTCACGAAGCGCACCGCTCCACCACTCGCTTCCATCGGACCTCACCACGCGATACTGCATCTTGCGCACAACTTCGCCACCGCGGGTGCGAAATGACTCCGAGAGTTCAATTGCCCTGACACCGTCAAAGCGCGGTCGCACGAGAGTCGCGAACTCGCCATAATGCCAATACAGCATCCAAGACACGTCCATCGGCGACGCAATCCACGCGGTATGTGGCAGTAACCTCAGCAACAGGCAATAGGTCATTTCCAGCGTCACGCTCGGATGGCTGAGCCCTACAACAATCCGCTCGTTTTCAGGCAAGCCCAAGACCGCGATCGCCTCTCGCGCCTCTTCCTCCCACATGTCGTTGGTGTAGATGCCGACCGGCGGGTCCGCTTGCCAGGCTGGGTCGGCGGCTCCGTAAGGCACGACGAGTCTGCAAAGGTCCCAAATCCGATCCCCCATCGGCGGAGGAACGTATCGGAGCGACGCGACTTCCTCGGGGGCCAGTTCGGGAAACGCGGTCCGCAAAGACGCCTTCAACGAACGATCGCTGGACAGGGCGACGAACTCGCGCTCTTCGTAGATCGTCGCCTTCAACTGTCCTCCTCCAACGTCTTCTTCCGCCGCAGCACATGGTGATAATGCTGAGCGAACCGGTGCGCCTCGTCGCGGATC
>DASZWV010000079.1:0-6396 GCA_035546115.1 Phycisphaerales bacterium | reverse complement strand
CCTCGATGCGCCCTCGGTCCAGTCCAGCGCGGGCCCCGCGTACTACGCCACCCATCGCGTCTCGCGCCAGCTCACCGAGGATGAGCGCCGCGCCGGCCGCTCGCGTCGCTCCTACGCCGGCAGCGAGGTCTACATCTCCCTCGTGGACACCCAGTGCGTCCCGCGCCCCAGCAACCTCACCCAGCTCGGCGTCGAGTGCATCGTGACCAACCGCGACCTGCCGATCGACATCACGCCCGGGCGCGGCGGCGGTGGTGGGGGGGCCGGGGGGAGCAGCGCGTTCGATTTCGTGCTCGAGGTCAGCGCGCCGCTCTCCGGCATCCGCTGCAAGGTGCGCCCCACCGTCCCGCGCCCCTCGCACGCCGAGCGCCAGACCGCCTGGCGCCTCATCAGCCATCTCTCGCTGAACTACCTCTCGCTCACCGACATGGACGGCCCCGCCAACGGCTCCTCCGGCTCGCCCGCCGGCGACGGCGCCGTCTCCCTGCGCGAGCTCCTCCGCCTCTACATCGACGCCTCGAACCCCGCCGACCGCGAGCAGGTCGCCGGCGTCCGCTCGATCAAGGCCCGCCCGCACATCCAGCCCGTCGCCGGCGGCGGCGTCATCACCTTCGCCCGCGGCCTGGAGGTCGCCATCACCCTCGACGACCGCAGCTTCGTCGGCTACGGCCCCTACGTCCTGGGCTCCGTCCTCGAACAGTTCTTCGCACGCTACGTCACCGTCAACTCGTTCACGCAGACCCTCCTCAAGACCACCGACCGTGGAGAGATCGCCCGATGGCCCGCCAGGCTCGGACAACGCCCGATGCTCTGAAACCCCGCGGTGCCGGAGAGATCCGTGCCGACGGGGCGGCGGTGGCCGATCCGCCCGCCATGGCCGCGCCCGCGCCGGATCCCGTCGCGCCCGAGCGCAGCGCCCACGATCTCATCCCCCACATCGCCGATCCCGACCAGGGCTGGGACTTCTTCTACGCCCTCCGCTGCCTCCAGGCCTCGCGCCCTGATCTCCCGCCCATCGGCAAATCGGGCCTGCCCGATCAGGACGCCGTCCGCTTCTCCCAGCACGTCTCTCTCTCCTTCCCGCCCACGAGCATGGCGGGCCTGGGCGCCCCCGTCCCGCGCCCCCGCGCCCAGGAGCCCGCGCCGCGCATCAAGCTGAACCACTTCGGCCTGCTCTCTCCCGCGGGCCCGTTCCCCCTGCACATCACCCGCTTCATCCGCCGGCGCGAGCGCCACCACGCGGATCCGGCCGCGGCACGCTTCTTCGACCTCTTCAACCACCGCATGGCCTGCCTGTTCTTCCGGGCCTGGGCCATCAACAACATCGCCGTCAGCCAGGACCGCCCCGCCGAGAACCGTTTCAGCGACTACGTCGGCGCGCTCTGCGGCTACGGCACGCCCTCGCTCCAGAAGCGCACGACCGACGAGGGCGCGCCCTCGCGCGCCGGCCACGCGCCGGGCGTCGAGCGCGACGCCGTCCCGCTCAACCTGAAGCTGCACTTCGCCGGCCGCCTCATGTGCCCCTCTCGCCACCCGGAGGGCCTCGCCGCGATCCTCGCCTCGTTCCTCGGCGTGCGGGTCCGCATCCGCGAGTTCATCCCGCGATGGATCCCCATCCCGCCCGAGAGCCACACCCGCCTCACCGGCCGCATCGGCCTCGTCCCCGGCCCGCGCCTCGGCGGCAGGCAGGGCAACATCATCATCGGCGAGCGCATCTTCGAGTGCCAGTCGCTCTTCCGAATCGTCATCGGCCCCGTCTCCTTCGCGCTCTACAAGAGGCTCATCCCCGGCCAGCCCGGCATGGCCGCCGTGCGCGACTGGATCCGCAACTACCTCGGCCACCAGGCCGACGTGCAAATCCAGGTCGTCCTCGCCAGCAGCGAGGTCCCGCGCGCCCGCCTCGGCGCGGGGGGCGCCTCCCAGCTCGGCACCACCGCCTGGGTCGCTTCCGGCGCCTCGGCCGCCGACCGCGGCGACCTCATCCTCGAGCACACCCACTGACCACGCCCCATCTACGGAGTTCCCCATGGCCGACCTGGAACGCGATGCAGAGTTCAACAAGCTCAACAGCGTGTGCTTCTCCTCGCTGAACGCGGCCTACTCCATCGCCGAGGCCCGCAAGCACCGCTACGTCGAGCTCGCCCACTGGCTCCTGCTGTTCCTGCAGGTGCAGGACTCCGACCTGCACCGCATCTGCCGCGCCTTCGAGATCGATCTCTCCAGACTCCAGGCCGACGTCGTGGCCTGCCTCGAGAAGCTCCCGCGAGGCTCCAACGTCGATCCGCAGATGTCTCCCTCCATCGACGAGGCCATCCAGGAGGGCGTGCTCTACGCGCTGCTCCGCTACGGCGAGCGCTCCGTCCGCTCATCGCACCTGCTGCTCGGTGCGCTCACCTCGCGCAACCTCAAGGGCGAGGTCGAGAGCATCTCCAAGGAGTTCCGCAAGGTCGATCTCTCCCGCCTCCTGGCGGATCTGCCCAAGATCGTCGCCGGCTCGCCCGAAGACAACCAGCAGCCCATCGACGGCAGCGCGGGCATCGCGCCCGATCAGGGCCAGCCCGGCGCCGACGCCCCGGCCCACGCCAAGGGCGGCGACGCCCTCTCCAAGTTCACCGAAGACCTCACCGAGAAGGCCCGCTCGGGCAAGATGGACCCGGTCGTCGGGCGGGATTCCGAGATCCGCCAGTGCGTGGACATCTTGATGCGCCGCCGCCAGAACAACCCGATCCTCACCGGCGAGGCGGGCGTCGGCAAGACGGCGGTGGTCGAGGGCTTCGCCCAGCGCATCGCCGCGGGCGATGTCCCTCCCGCGCTCAAGGACGTCCGCCTGCTCGCCCTCGACATCGGCCTCCTGCAGGCCGGCGCGAGCATGAAGGGCGAGTTCGAGCAGCGCCTCCGCCAGGTCATCGACGAGGTCCAGAAGTCCGTCAGGCCCATCGTCCTGTTCATCGACGAGGCCCACACGCTCATCGGCGCGGGCGGCGCCGCCGGCCAGAACGATGCGGCCAACCTGCTCAAGCCCGCCCTGGCCCGCGGCCAGCTCCGCACCATCGCCGCCACCACCCAGGCCGAGTACAAGAAGTACTTCGAGAAGGACCCCGCCCTGACCCGCCGCTTCCAGCTCGTCAAGGTCGACGAGCCCGACGAGAAGAAGGCCCTCAACATGATCCGCCGCCTCGCGGATGTGCTCGAGAAGAACTACAAGCTCACCGTCCACGACGAGGCCCTCGAGGCCGCCGTCCGCCTCTCCAAGCGTTACATCCAGGGCCGCCAGCTCCCCGACAAGGCCGTCAGCCTCATCGAGACCGCGTGCGCCCGCGTGGCCATCGGCCAGACCGCCAAGCCCGGCGACATCGAGGACGCCGAGAAGGAGATCGATGCCATCAACAACGAGCTCAAGCTCCTCGAGCGCGACGCCAGCGTCGGCATGATCAACGCCGAGCGCCAGGCCGAGCTCCGCAAGGATCTCAAGAGCCAGCAGGACCGCCTGAAGGACCTCTCCGAGCGTTTCGAGAAGGAAAAGGCCCTCGTCACGCAGATCATCGAGAAGCGCAACCGCCTCCGCGGCCCGCACGCCGAACGAGCCGCGAACGGGGCGGGCCCCCCGGAGCTCTCCGCGCCCGAGCGAGAAAAACTCCTCGCCGAGCTCACCACCCTGCAATCCCAGCTCGCCGAGGTCCAGGGCGACAAGCCGCTCATCACGCCGGCCGTCGACGCCGCGACCGTCGCATCCGTGATCTCCGACTGGACGGGCATCCCGCTCGGCCGCATGGTCCGCTACGAGGTCGAGGGCGTGCTCAAGCTCGCCGACACGCTCGAGAAGCGCGTCATCGGGCAGCGCCACGCGCTGGAGGCCATCACCAGCCGCATCCAGCTCAGCCGCGCCAAGCTCGACAACCCGGGCCGCCCGATCGGCGTGTTCATGCTCGTCGGCCCCTCCGGCGTCGGCAAGACCGAGACCGCCGTCGCCCTCGCCGAGACGCTCTACGGCGGCATCCAGTCGCTCATCACCATCAACATGAGCGAGTACCAGGAGGCCCACAAGGTCTCCACGCTCATGGGCTCGCCCCCCGGGTACGTCGGCTACGGCCAGGGCGGCGTCCTCACCGAGGCCGTGCGCCGCCGCCCCTACTCGGTCGTGCTGCTCGACGAGGTGGAAAAAGCCCACGCCGACGTCCACGAGATCTTCTTCCAGGTCTTCGACAAGGGCATGATGAAGGACTCCGAGGGCGTGGACATCGACTTCAAGAACACCATCATCCTGCTCACCTCCAACGCCGGCACGGATCGCGTCGTCGAGCTCTGCCAGGACCCGGCCCTCAAGCCCGACGCGGACGTGCTCGCCAAGGAGCTGCGCGAGCCGCTGCTCAAGGTCTTCCCGCCCGCGCTCCTCGGGCGCATCAACGTCGTGCCCTACTACCCGATCTCCGACGACATGATGCGGGCCATCATCAGGCTGCAGTTCTCCAAGATCGAGCAGCGTATCCGCGAGGGCCACAAGGCCGAGTTCACCTACGCCCCGGACGTCGTCGAGACCGTTGCCAGACGCACCACCGAGACCGAGTCCGGCGCCCGCGCCATCGACGCCATCATCACCCGCCAGATGCTCCCCGCCATCGGCAAGGAGATCCTCCAGCGCATGGCCTCGGGCAAGCCAGTCAAGAGAGTCCACGTCGGCGTCAGCGACGGAGAGTTCGTGTACGAGTTCTGAGAGAACGCGGCAGCGTCCGCACGAGGTGCTTCGTGGCCTGGCTCTCGATACGTGAAGGTGGCAGCGAGTGGCTCATCGATGAGGATGGCATCGACAGGATTCTGCGCTCGTTCGCCACCCGCCAGGCCATGCTCGACAACGCGAAGGAGAAGCATGAATCGCAAGGGGCGATCCTCCCCACGATCACAAGCCTTGAAGTAGACTGGCCCCGCGTGTACCACCAGCGCGACCAGCGCCTCGTAGAGCTCGAGACCGAATACCAATCGCGTCTGCTCCTTGATGGTCCGAGCGCCCTCCGCTGTTGGCTGGTGGAACTGGCCGCAACGACCCGCTCGATGACCGGCACTTTTCTTGCTAGACAACGCGCCGCAACCGATGCGACCATGGGCTCCATCCGGCGGATGGAGGTCGTGCACGAAGGGGTGCTGACGGCGCTCAAGGGAGTCCGCGACACCTCGGCGTCGGTCCTGGTGGTGGGGGCCGTGTTTCTATCGGGAGGCGCGGCCGCGGCCGCGCTCGGCGCCGGCGCCGGCCTGACCGGTGTCGGGAAGGGCCAGGATACCGGCAGCATCGAGCAGGGGGTTGTCGCGGCCGGAAAGACCATCCTCACGGGCGCGGTCGGCATGAAGGGCGTGGGAATGGCCGCCAAGGGCGCCGCGTATGTCTTCACTATCGCGGCTTCCGGCATCGCCTCCTACCAGGAGACGCACTCGGTGGGGTCTGCGCTGATTCGTGCGAACACCGATCTGATCCTCATGGCGATCGGAGCGGGCCCCAAGGGGTCGAGCGCCGTTGAAAAAGCGACCCTCTTCGTCGTCTCGACCGGTTTCGGCGCCGTCGGCACCGCCCTGGAGGAGGGCGCGTCGGCGAAGCGAGAAAAAGATCCAACGGGGAAGACGATCGGCTTTGTCGCAGGCGAGGTCGTGAAGAAAATCCTGGAGAAAAAGATCGGAAGCGCGGCGAGCGGCGCCGGCCTCGAGGTCGCGAAGTTGCTCAAGGGCTCCGCCGCCCCGGGGAGATTCGTCATCGCGCACATCGCGAAGGACACGGCCAAGAAGTCCCTCGAGGCGATCTCGAAGAAGGCAGCCAAAGGGGGCACGCGCCTGCTCCGTGGTCACGCCCACGCGCACGCCCCGAGCCCGGCCCAGATGTTCGCCGACGGCGCCGACGCCGACGAACTGTTCGTCCAGCAGACCGCCGTCAAGTTCAGTTCCGGCATTCTTCCTTCCGCGTGCCCGGGCCGGACCGCCGGACCTCTCGGAGTGCTCGTCCCCTAGGACAGTTTGTTGAGGTGATGCATGGTCAAGCTCCCAACCCAGTCCCACCGCAACATGGCCATCGCCACCACCCTCGGCGACGACGCCGTCCTCCTCGAGTCCTTCTCCTACACGGAGGACTTCTCCCGCCCCTACCGCCTCACCGCCGTCGTCACCGCGCCCAAGCCCGCCGACCTCACCATCGAGGACGCCATCGGCAAGGTCGCCTCCATCCGCATCCAGCGCAAGGACAAGCAGACCCGCTACCTCGGCGGCATCGTCGCCCGCATCAGCCAGGACGCCCGCGTCAAGGAGAAGCCCCGCTACGAGCTCACCATCGTCCCCAAGCTCTGGCTCCTCTCGCGCAGCGCCGACTGCCGAGTCTTCCAGAAGATGTCCGTGCCGGACATCATCAAGAAGGTCTTCTCC
>DASZWV010000078.1:0-20833 GCA_035546115.1 Phycisphaerales bacterium | reverse complement strand
TTCCTGTGCGTGCCAACCTCCTTTGCGTGGATGGCGTACGCCCACGCTCGCCGGCGCAACGGGCGGACGCCCGATGCGTGTCCGAAGTGCGGGTATCACCGGGCGGGGATCGCGGGGGATGCGAGGTGTCCGGAGTGTGGGGCGACGCCCGGTGCTTCGTAGGGGCGCGGTCGATCGGGTGTGGCGAAGCGGACGACGGAATCAGCGGCGCCCCCTCGGCTTCTGGCCGCGGCGCTTTGGACGCCTTTGGGCACCGACGACGTAGACACGCCTGGCGGGTCTGGAATCGAGCACCTTGAGCACGGCCGGAGCGAGCATCGCGAGCGTCTCCGGCTTGTTGTCGGGGGCGATCATCGCAATGACCGGGAGCGGGAGTTCCGCCTTGTTCTGCTGGAACGAGAGATTTCGATCCACCGTGACGAGCGCGTTGAAGGCGGCCTTGTTGTCCGCGACCGCGGCCGCCAGGAGCGCGCCGTTGAACAGCTTCGCCCAGCCCATCTCGAAGGTTGTTGCGACCTCATGGCCGACGAGCAGGCGGCCGAACGGGCGCGGCACACAATGGTCGAGCAAGACCCTCACGCGGCCTTGATCCTGCCTTCGACGGTCTGGGCCGAGAGGCGAAGCACGGCGGCGATCTGTCGGCGCGTGACGCCCTGGAAGTCGTCCATGAACTCGTCGAGGCTGTGGCCGCCCTCGAGATACTCGAAGAGCACGCGGATCGGCACGCGGGTGTTGCGGAAGACGGGCTCGCCGCCGAGCCTCTCGGTGTCTACCGAGACGAACGGGTACCAGGGGCTCTTGCGGCTCAGGCGTTCCATGGCTTGATTGTATGTAGGGTTGGATCGGCGGACGGCGGAACACGACCGGAGGCCCATGCCGATGGCAAGGGACTGAACCGGCGCGGTGCGGGGGGGGATGGGTTGGGAGCGGTTTTTCATGGCCTTGACATTCCGGCCGCGCTCGATACCTTGTCGCAGCCCATGGTGACCGTTCGCCTTCAAACGCGGCCGGTCTGAAAAGGGAAGCGCGGTGAGGTTTGCGGAACACCGGCCGGGAGGCCGGTGGCACGCGAGCCGATTCCGCCGCGGACGCGCCGCCGTGACGGGCTCGTTCGTGGGTCATTGTGTGCCACTGGTCGGAACACGGCTCGGGAGAGCCGTGCCACCCGATTGGGAAGGCCGACCCACGTTCGCCCGAAGCCGGAAGACCTGCCCCGGGTGTGTGTCGTGTTGCCCTCGCGAAAGGGGCGCTGGCGCTGGGGTCTGTGCGCTTGCTTCGGCGCGCGGCCTCTCCGGCTCCAACTCCCCTGCTCGGCTTCCGGATCATGGGCTGGCAAGCCCGTGCCACGACGGCCGGTTCGCGAGGGATGTGCCCGCCTGTGCGGGCGGTGTGCGTGCCTGCCCTGCGCGAATCGGGGCCTGGAGGCCGGTATGAATCTGCGATGTGCGTTGTGGGATGTGCGAGGAGTGACGGTGGCCGCGGCGGTTTGCGCGGCCCAGACGCTGGCGACGGGCGCGATGGCGAGCGTGCCGGCGTATGTGCCGACCGGGACGTTTGCGCTGCCGAGCGCGGCGAGCGTGTTCGATGTGGGCGCGGATGGGCGGGCGCTGGTGGTGCGCGAGGATGGGGTGGTGCTGCGGCAGGATGGGGTCAACGGCTCGGCGTACTCGGCGGTGGGTTCGCTTCCCGCGGGGCAGGTGCCGGGGTTCGGCGCGGGGTTCGTGCGGCTGAGCCCGGATGGGTCGCGGCTTGCGGTGGGCGACAACGGGACGGTGAACCAGATGTGGGTCGTGCCGACGGCGGGGCTGAGCACGGGCGGACCGACGGCGGTGCAAACGGTGGATGTGCCGAACTTCGACGCCGCGTGGACGGCGGGCGGGAGGCTGTATGTGAACGGGAGCGCGAGCTTTGGCTCGCCGCCGAGCCTGTATCGGGTGGATGTTGCGACGGGCGCGAGCGCGGAGGTGGTGATGGGGATCGGCGATGGGTCGGGGGGCGTGGCGGCGCATGGCGGACGGGTGTACACGGCGATCGGGTACGACGCCTCGCCGGGCGGGACGAGCGCTGGGCTGACGCGGAGCTTTGATGCGGCGATGCTGGATGCGGCCGCGGGGGCGGTGGCGTTTTCGACGGGGGACTTTGCGGCGCAGGCGAACTCGGGATCGTCGCTGGCGTTTGATGCGGGCGGAGACCTGGTGGTCGCGGGTTTCGGGGGCGTGGCGGTGTTCGACCTGGCGACGGCGGAGCGGTATGACCTGCCGGGGCTGAGCGCCTTCGGGTTCTACTCGGCGGTGTGGGACGGCGCGACGGGGGAGATCCTGGTGCGCGACTTCGGCTCGGCGACGGTGGCTCGCTATGGGGTGCCCGCGCCTTCCGCGCTTGGTTTGGCCGGTGTGTTTGGCGTGCTTGCGGCGCGGAGGAGGCGCCATGGGTAGCCCCGCTTCGATTCGATCGGAACCAAGACCGTCCACAGAGGTCGCAGAGGCAACACAGAGGACACAGAGAAAGACGTGTTGGGCTTGCCTGGCTGTGTGCCTGGCCGCCGGCCCGGCGGCGGCACAGTCGCCGTTTGCGACGCGCGTGCTGGAGTATGCGCCCGCGCCCGGGCAGTTCGTGCAGAATGCGCAGTTCAACGATCCGTCGCGGGCGCTCGGGCCGCCGGGGACGATGGGCGGGCTGACCGCGGGAGACAACACCAAGGCCGTGACGCTGGGCGGATTCGGCGGGACGATCACGCTCGGGTTCGATCGTTCGATCTGGCACAATGCGCGGAATCCGCGGGCGATGGACTTCATCGTGTACGGCAACGGGTTCTATGTGTCGGGCGATCCGCTGCGGCGGCATGGGGAGTGCGGCGTGATCGAGGTGTCGCGCGACGACAACCACAACGGGCTGGCGGACGATGCGTGGTATCTGATTCCCGGCTCGCACCTGGGCGCCGATGCGCAGAGGGTGAGCGTGCAGTGGGATGCGGCGATGTTGAGCCCGACGTATGTTCCCGCCGGGCGGAGCGGCGTGTGGACGACGAGCGGGTACATGCTGCCCGGGGGAGCGGGCGGGTTTGGGGCGAGTCCGATCCTGGTGAATCCGAACAGCGACGGCACGGAGGCGGTGTGGGGGTACGCGGATGTCGGCCCGACGCTGCTGCTTGGGGATACAACGGCGACAAATGTCGTGGATGATCCGGAAGCGGATCCGGCGCGGTTCTACACCGTGCCGGATGATCCGCGGGCGGTCGGCGTGACGCCGGGGAGCGGCGGGGGCGCGGCGATCTCGCTCGCGTGGGCGGTGGATGAGATGACGGGCGCGCTTGCCACCCCCCCACTCGACCGTGTTGACTTTGTGCGGATCACGACGGCGATCGATGCGGGCGGGCCGCCGCTGGGCGAGATCTCCACGGAGGTGAGCGCGGTGGCGGATGTGCGGGCGGTGTACACGCCGGACTGGGACGGCGACGGCGTGGTGGGCGTGGCGGACATCTTCGCGTTCCTGAACTCGTGGTTCGCGGGCGCCGGCGAGGCGGGCGGGGCGGATTTCAATGAGTCGGGGGCGACGACGGTGCAGGACATCTTCGATTTCTTGAACGCGTGGTTTGCGGGATGAGCATGGCGAGCGCGGCGCGACAGGGCGAGAGGATTGATGGGGCCTGTGGGATACACAGGTCCTGTGGCGCGTTCACCTTGATCGAGATGCTTGTCGTGGTGGCGGTGGTGGCGGTGCTGGCGGGCCTGATGCTGCCCGCGCTGGCGGGGGCGCGCGAGGCGGGGCGGGCGAGCGTGTGCCTGTCGAACGTGCGGCAACTGCAGATCGCGAGCGATGCGTACGCGGGGGACTCCAGGGACCGGTATGCGCCGGGGGCGCCGGATGCGCTTGCGAACCTGACGCGGTGGCACGGCTCGCGGGCCCGAGCTGGGGATGCGTTCACGCCGGATGGCGGGACGCTCTCGGAGTATCTGGGTTCGGGCGACGCGACGGGGGCCTCGCGGGGCGTGCGGCGGTGCCCGGACTTTGCGCGGGTGGCGGATGCGCTCGCGGCGGCGGGCGTGGGGTTCGAGCGGTCCGCGGGCGGGTATGGGTACAACTACAGGTATTGCGGAACGGAGCGCTCGCTCGCGGGGGTGGATGCGGCGACGGGGCGCGAGGTGTGGGCGCAGGTGACGGACCGGCTGGGCTCGGCGCGGGCGATGTTCGCGCGGCCGTCGGGGACGATGGGGTTTGCGGATTGCGCGCTGGCGGATGGGAACACGGCGGCGGGATCGGGGGGCGTGGTCGAGTACTCGTTCGCGGAGCCGCGGTGGTGGCCGGACCTGCCGGGGTATCGGGCGGACCCGAGCGTGCAGTTTCGGCATGGTGGGCGCTCGGGCCGGGGGGGGCGGGCGAGCGTGGCGTGGCTGGATGGGCACGGCTCGGCCGAGGCGATGACGTTCTCGTGGTCGAGCGGGGTGTATGCGGCGGATGCGCGCGGGGCGGGGATCGGGTGGTTCGGAAGCGGGGACGACAACGGGTGCTTTGAGTACAGGTGAGGAATGAAAACGGGCCGCTCTTGCGAGCGGCCCGTGAGTTGATTGCGAAAGACGCGAGGCTCACGGGTCGGGAGACCCGTACCACTTCAGGCGCTTGCGCCCGAGGGGGCGCCGTTGATGGGGACCTCGACCTGCGGGACGCCGAGGGCGTCGTGGCGGCTGGCGCCGAAGCCCTCGGCGGCGCGGGCGGCCTCCTCGAGCATCTGGGCCTGGGAGTCGCCGTCGTCCTCGGGGGGCTCGGCGAGGGCGAGGACGCGGATGGACTGGTAGGGCTTGAAGCCGGTGCCGGCGGGGATGAGGTGGCCGAGGAGGACGTTCTCCTTGAGGCCGATGAGGTCGTCGGTCGCGCCGCGGAGGGCGGCCTCGGTGAGGACCTTGGTGGACTCCTGGAAGGATGCGCCCGAGAGGAACGACTCGCTGGAGAGCGCGGCCTTGGTGATGCCGAGCAGGAGGGTTCGGCCGGTGGCGGGCTTGGCCTTCTTGGCCTTGGCCGGCTCCTTGCCGGCGGACTCGGCCTTCATGTTGGCCTCGCGGAGCTCGTTCTTGTGCACGAGCGCATCGAGGGGGAGGTCGGTGCCGCCGACGTCGGTGATGCGGACCATGTCCTGGGCCTCGAGGTTCTTCTGGCGGAACTCGAACTTGTCCACCACGTCGTGGGGGAGCAGGTTGGTGTCGCCGGGGCTCTCGACGCGGACCTTGCGGAGCATCTGCGCGAGGATGACCTCGATGTGCTTGTCGTTGATGGTGACGCCCTGGGCGCGGTAGACGTTCTGGACCTCGTCGAGCATGTAGGTCCACAGGGATTCCTCGCCCTTGATGCGGAGGATGTCGTGCGGGACCATGGGGCCCTCGGTGAGGGGCTCGCCGGCCTGGACGTAGTCGCCGGTGTGCACGAGGAGGTGGCGGTCCTGCGGGACGTGGTGGTCCTTCTCGATGCCCGAGTCGGAGATGACGCGGATGGTCATCTTGCCCTTGCGCTTGTCGGAGTGGATCTCGATGCGTCCGGAGATCTCGGCCATGACGGCCGGGTCCTTGGGCTTGCGGGCCTCGAAGATCTCGGTGACGCGCGGGAGACCACCGACGATGTCCTGCGAGCCGGCCGCGGAGCGGGGCTGGCGGGCGAGCATCTGTCCGGCCTTGATCTGCTGGCCGTCCTTGACCTCGATGCGGGCCTTGGCGGGGAGGTAGTGGAAGTCGAGGATGTTGTCCTGGGCGTCGGTGATGGTGATCTGGGGGTGCTTCTCGCCCTTGTGCTCGACGACGACGAGGGCCTTGCGTCCCTGGCCGGCGTCCTCCTCGCGGACGGTCTCGCCGACCTCGATGTCGACGTACTTGACCACGCCGTCCTTCTCGGCCAGGACGGGGAGGCGGTGCGGGTCCCACTTGACCATCTGGGCGCCCTTCTTGACCTCCTGGCCGGGCTTGACGAGGACGTAGGCGCCGTAGGGGACCTTCTGCTTCTCGAGCTCGCGGCCCTTGGCGTCGAGGACGGCGATCTCGCCGTTGCGCTTGAGGACGACCATGACGTCGTTGCCCTCGTCGTCCTTGCCCATGACGGCGTTGCAGTCGCGCAGCTCGACGACGCCGCCGGTGTTGCAGCGGATCTCGTTCTCGAGGGTCTCGCGGGTGCCGATGCCGCCGGTGTGGAAGGTGCGCATGGTGAGCTGGGTGCCGGGCTCGCCGATGGACTGGGCGGCGATGATGCCGACGGCCATGCCGGGCTCGACCATCTTGCCGGTGGACATGTCCATGCCGTAGTCGAGCACCGAGCAGCCGGTGCGGCTGTCGGAGGTGAGCGGCGAGCGGACCATGACCTGCTCGATGCCGAGCTCCTCGATCTTGCGGGCGCCCTCGGGCGTAATGAGCTCGTTCTCGTTGACGATGACCTCGTCGGTCTTGGGGTTGACGATGTTGTTGCGGCTGATGCGGCCGATGATCTGGTCCGCGAGGCGGACGTCGATCTTCTCGCCCTTGTAGATGGCGCGCTTCATGATGCCGCGCTTGGAGCCGCAATCCCACTCGCCGATGATGACCGACTGGGCCACGTCGCAGAGCTTGCGGGTGAGGTATCCCGAGTCGGCGGTCTTGAGGGCGGTGTCGGCGAGTCCCTTGCGGGCGCCGTGGGTGGAGGAGAAGTACTCGAGGATGGTGAGGCCCTCGCGGAAGTTGGAGCGGATGGGCGTCTCGATGATCTCGCCCGAGGGCTTGGCCATGAGGCCGCGCATGCCGGCGGCCTGCATGAGCTGGCTGACGTTGCCGCGGGCGCCGGAGTCGGACATGAGGTAGACGGGGTTGAGGTAGAGCGGGGCCTTCTTGTCGTCGGTGGGGGCCTCGGTGCCGTCGGCGTTGCGCCGGTCGGTCTTGAGGGTCTCGACGAGGGACTTGGTGACCTGCTCGCGGCAGTGGGACCAGATGTCGAGCAGCTGGTTGTAGCGTTCGCGGTCGGTGATCAGGCCCCGCTCGAAGTTCTTCTCGACGCGCTCGACCTTCTTCTCGGCCTCGTCGATGAGGGGCTTCTTGGCCAGCGGGATGCGCAGGTCGGTGATGCCGAAGGAGAGGCCGGCGAGGGTGGACTGCTTGAAGCCGATCTCCTTGAGGCGGTCGAGGAGGTCGATGGTGGCGCCGCGGCCGGCGTAGAGGTAGGCGTCGTCGATGACGCGGGCGCAACCCTTCTTGCCGAGGACGCAGTTGTAGTAGGGCATGCCCTTCTCGAGGATCTCGGAGAAGAGGATGCGGCCGACGGAGGTGACGACGCGTCCGTGGGCGGGCATGGGCTGGGGGGGCTTGGCCTGGTCCTCGACGATCTCCTTGAAGCCGTCGAGGCGGACGGTGATGCGCTCGTGGACGCCGATCTTGCCCTGGTCGTAGGCGAGGAGGGCCTCCATGCGGTCCTTGAAGCGCTTGAGCTGCTCGGGGGGCCGCTCGTCGGGCACCATGATGGTGATGAAGTACACGCCCATGACGATGTCCTGCGAGGGCGAGATGATGGGCTTGCCGTTGGCGGGGGAGAAGATGTTGTTGGTGCTCATCATGAGCACGTGGGCCTCGGCCTGGGCCTCGACGGAGAGGGGCAGGTGCACGGCCATCTGGTCGCCGTCGAAGTCGGCGTTGAAGCCGCCGCAGACGAGCGGGTGGATGCGGATGGCGTTGCCCTCGACGAGCACGGGCTCGAAGGCCTGGATGCCCATGCGGTGGAGGGTGGGGGCGCGGTTGAGGAGCACGGGGTGCTGGTAGATGACCTCCTCGAGGATGTCCCAGACCTCGGCGTCGCGCCGCTCGAGCATGCGCTTGGCGGACTTGATGGTGTCGGCCAGGCCGTGCTCCTTGAGCTTGCGGATAATGAAGGGCTGGTAGAGCTCGAGGGCGATCTTCTTGGGCAGGCCGCACTGGTTGAGCTTGAGCTCGGGGCCGACGACGATGACCGAGCGGGCGGAGTAGTCGACGCGCTTGCCGAGCAGGTTCTCGCGGAAGCGGCCCTGCTTGCCCTTGATCATGTCGGTGAGCGACTTGAGGGGACGGTTGGAGGAGCCGAGCACGGGGCGGCGGCAGCGGCCGTTGTCGAAGAGGGCATCGACGGCCTGCTGGAGCATGCGCTTCTCGTTGCGGATGATGACCTCGGGGGCGTTGAGGTCCATCAGCTTCTTGAGGCGGTTGTTGCGGTTGATGATGCGGCGGTAGAGGTCGTTGAGGTCCGAGGTGGCGAAGTTGCCGCTCTCGAGCAGGACGAGGGGGCGCAGGTCGGGCGGGATGACGGGGACGACGTCCATGACGAGCCAGGCGGGGTCGTTCTCGGAGCCGCGGATCTGCTCGACGATCTTGAGGCGCTTGGCGAGGTCCTTGATCTTCTGCTTGGAGCGGGTGTTCTTGAGCTCCTCGCGCAGGTCGGCGGCGATCTTGTCCAGGTCGGTGCGCTCGATGAGCTCGCGGACGGCGTCGGCGCCCATGAGGGCGCGGAAGGCGTTGCCGTGCTTGTCGGACTGGGTGCGGAACTCGTCCTCGGTGAGGACCTGCTTGAACTTGAGCTCGGTGTCGCCGCCGTCGACGACGACGTAGTCCTGGAAGTAGATGATCTTCTCGAGGTCGGAGGTCTTCATGCCCAGGAGGGTGCCGAGGCGGCTGGGGAGGGCCTTGAAGAACCAGATGTGCACGATGGGGGCGGCGAGGTTGATGTGGCCCATGCGCTTGCGGCGGACGCGGCTGTGGGTGACCTTGACGCCGCAGCGGTCGCAGATGATGCCCTTGTACTTGGTGCCCTTGTACTTGCCGCAGGCGCACTCGTAGTCGCGCTCGGGGCCGAAGATGCGCTCGCAGAACAGGCCGTCCTTCTCGGGGCGGTAGGTGCGGTAGTTGATGGTCTCGGGCTTCTTGACCTCGCCGTAGGACCAGGAGCGGATGTCGTTGGGCGAGGCGAGGGTGACCTTCACCGCGCCGTAGTCATTGATCCGGTCGTACATGCTCTCGTTGGGCTGCATGGTGCTCTCTTGTGAATCGGGCCCGAGGGCGGCCCGGTGTGATTCGGACGCTCAACCGACTCGCGTGGACGGCGTCCACGCGGAACGAACCGGCCGCTAGAGAAGGCTGGCGGTCTCGCCGCCGCGCTTCTCGAGCGACACGTTCAGGCCCAGGCCCTTGAGCTCGTTGCACAGCACGTCGAAGGCGACGGGCATGCCCGCCTCGAGCGTGTTGGTGCCCTTGACCATGGACTCGTAGATCTTGGTGCGGCCCTCGACGTCGTCGGACTTGACGGTGAGGAGTTCCTGCAGGATGTACGAGGCGCCGTACGCCTCCAGGGCCCACACCTCCATCTCGCCGAAGCGCTGGCCGCCGGTGCGGGCCTTGCCGCCCAGGGGCTGCTGGGTGATGAGGCTGTAGGGCCCCGTGGCGCGGGCGTGGATCTTGTCGTCCACGAGGTGGTGCAGCTTCAGGATGTACATGAAGCCGACGGTGGTCTTCTGGGTGAACGGCTCGCCGGTGCGGCCGTCGTGGAGCTGGATCTTGCCGCCGCGGGGCATGTTGGCCAGCAGCTCGCGCGGGTGGGGGAACGTCGCGGTCTTCTCGTAGTTCTCGAGCTTCTGGGCGACGTGGGCGTTGGCCTCGGCGACGGCCTTGTGGACTTCCTCCTCGGTGGCCCCGTCGAAGACGGGCGTGACGGCCTGGAAGCCCAGGACCATGGCGGCCCAGCCGAGGTGGGTCTCGAGGATCTGGCCGACGTTCATGCGGCTGGGCACGCCCAGCGGGTTGAGCAGGACGTCCACGGCGGTGCCGTCCTCCATGAACGGCATGTCCTCCTCGGGGACGATGCGGGCGATGACGCCCTTGTTGCCGTGGCGGCCGGCCATCTTGTCGCCGACGGAGAGCTGGCGCTTGGTGGCGACGTAGACCTTGACCATCTCCAGCACGCCGCTGGGGAGCTCATCGCCGCGCTTCATGTGGCCGATCTTGCGGTCCTTCTCCTTGCGGTTGGCCTCGATGCGGGGCCAGAACTGGCGGTAGGTCTTCTCGGCCTCCTCGCGGGACTCCTTGGAGCCCTTGATCCACTTGAGGTCGAAGTTCTGGATCTGCTCCATGATGACCTCGGGGATGTCCGAGGCGCCGACCTTCTGGCGGGTGGAGGGGTCGACCATGGGGGTGCCGACGATGGTGTTGACGGCGTCCACGAACTCCTTGAAGAGCTTCATGGCCTTGAGGTCCATCTCGGCGCCGTAGGCCTCGATGTCGGCCTGGAGCTTCTTCTTCTGGTCGGCGGTGAGGTGCATGCGGCGGCTGAAGCGGTTGGCGCCGATGACGATGCCCTCGACGCCGGCGGGGACCTCGAGCGAGTCGTTCTTCACATCCTCGCCGGCGCGTCCGAAGATCGCGTGCAGGAGCTTCTCCTCGGGGGTGAGCTCGGACTTGCTCTTGGGCGAGACCTTGCCGACGAGGATGTCGCCGGGACCGACGCGGGCGCCGATGCGGATCACGCCGTTCTCGTCGAGGTTGCGGAGCATCTTCTCGGAGACGTTGGGGATGTCGCGGGTGAACTCCTCGCGCCCGAGCTTGGTCTCGCGGATCTCGACGTCGAAGGCGTCGATGTGGATGGACGTGAAGACGTCGTCCTTGACGATGCGCTGGTTGATGACGATGGCGTCCTCGAAGTTCGAGCCGTCGAAGGTGTTGAAGGCCACCATGACGTTTCGGCCGATGGCGAGCTCGCCCATGCTGGTGGCGGGGCCGTCGGCGATGATCTGGCCCTTGGCGACCTTCTGGCCGGGCTTGACGACGGGGCGCTGGTTGAGGCAGGTGCGCTCGTTGAGGCCGGCGAACTTGCGGAGCACGTACTCGTCGGAGTTGTCGATGATGATGCGAAGGGCGTCGGCGTAGGTGACGGTGCCGGCGTTCTTGGCCCGGACGATCATGCCCGAGTTCATGCCGACGGACTTCTCCATGCCCGTGGCGATGCGGGGCGGGTCGATCTTCATGAGGGGCACGGCCTGGCGCTGCATGTTGGAGCCCATCAGCGCGCGGTTGGCGTCGTCGTGCTCGAGGAAGGGGATGAGGGCGGCGGAGACGCCGACGATCTGCTTGGGGGCGATGTCGACGTACTGCACGACCTCGCTGTCGACCTCGGCGAGCTCGCCGTTGACGCGCGCGAGGATCACGCCCTTCTTGAGCTTGCCCTCGAGGTCGATCGAGTCGGCCGGCGCGAGGACGGCCTGGATCTCCTCATCGGCGCGGAGGTCGACGAGCTTGCCGGTGAGCTTGCCGTCCTTGGCGATGCGGTAGGGCGTGCGGATGAAGCCGTACTCGTCGATGCTGGCGTAGATGCCCAGCGACGAGATGAGGCCGATGTTGGTCCCTTCGGGCGTCTCGATCGGGCAGATGCGCCCGTAGTGCGAGATGTGCACGTCGCGCACCTCGAAGCCGGCGCGCTTGCGGTTCAGGCCGCCCGGGCCCAGGGCCGAGAGGCGACGCTCGTGCACGAGCGAGGAGAGCGGGTTGGTCTGATCGACGACCTGGGAGAGCTCGGAGCGGCCGAAGAAGAAGTCGATTGCGCTGGAGATGCTCTTGGAGTTCACCAGGTCGGCGATCTTGGCCAGCTCGTCCGGATCCTTGACGCTCATGCGCTCCTGCACGGTGCGGCGGAGCTTGAGGAAGCCCTTGCGGAGCTCCTCGACGGCGAGCTCGTCGAGCGTGCGGAGGCGGCGGTTGCCGAGGTGGTCGATGTCGTCGACCTGGGCCGCGGGCTGGCCGGTCTTGGGGTCCAGGCGCTTGGAGCGCAGGTCGAGGATGTAGGTGATGACCTTGAGGAAGTCCTCGGCGCGCAGGAAGATCTGGTCCTCGGGGGCGTTCATGCCGAACTTGCGGTTGATGCGGAAGCGGCCGACGCGCCCGAGCCGGTAGCGCGAGTCGTCGTAGAACTTCTCGAGGAACAGCTGCTTGGCCTTGTCGATCTGCGGCGGGTTGCCGGGGCGGAGCTTGGTGTAGATCTTCAGCAGGGCACGCTCGTAGTCGTTGGCGGCCTCGAACTGCTCGAGCTTCTCCTCGGCGACGGTGTTGAGGATGAGCGAGTCGGAGGGGTTCTGGATGACGCGGACCTTCTTGAGCGACGAGTTGAGGATCTTGGCCGCGGCCTCCTCGCCGATCTGGCGGCCGACGTGGACGAGCTCCTCGCCGGTCTCGGTGTCGACGATGCTGGAGGCGGCCCAGTGCTCGGGGCGGACGGCCTCGGCCTTGATCTCGCTTACTTCATAGAAAAGGCTGAGGAGGGTGTCGGTGGAGGCGATGGACTCGTCGAGGCAGCGCAGGAAGGTGGTGGCGGCGATCTTGGTGCTCTGGTCGATGCGCATCGCCAGAACGTCCTTCTTGGTGACCTCGAGCTCGATCCAGGAGCCTCGCTCGGGGATCACGCGGGCCGAGTGCAGCGGCCGGTCGCCCTCGGCGGAGACGATGGAGAAGTCGACGCCGGGCGAGCGGTGGAGCTGGGAGACGATGACGCGCTCGGCGCCGTTGACGATGAACTCGCCGCCGCCCATCATGATGGGGAACTCGCCGAGGTAGATCTCCTCTTCGGCGATCTCGGGGTGGTTCTCGCGGATGAGCTTGACGCAGACGCGGAAGGGGAGGCCGTAGGTGAGGCGGAGCTCGCGGCACTCGTCGGGGGTGTAGCGCGGCTCCTCGAGCACGTAGTACTTGTACTCGAGCTTCATCGAGCCGTCGTAGGACTCGATGGGGAAGACTTCACGAAGAAGGGCCTCCAGGCCGATCTTGGTGTCTCGATCGTGCGGCGACTTGGCGCCGTGCTGCAGGAAGCGGTCGTACCCGTCGCTCTGGATCTTGGTGAGCACGGGAACCGCGGTGCCGTCGCCCCGCTTTGCAAAATCGCGCACGTTGGTCGCTGCCATCGATTGCCTCGTGATGGTTGAAAAGCGTGGCCGATTCGGTTGCTCGTCTCCGAACTGGCCGCCTTGAAATTTCTTAGACTGAAAAGTCGCTCAAACCGTTCCTGCTCGAAGTCTTCCCACAAAAGCCGCCCAGATCGCCAAACCCGCCGGTGTGGAACCCGCCAGTGTATACCAGATATGGGCGGGGAGCAAGGGCCAAACGGGGCAACCTTCATGCCATCACCCCCCCAATGTGGTATTTGCGCAAAAGAACCCATGGGGCGTTGCGGATGTACCACCGGCATTCCCGCGTGTCACTCCATAGCCCAATCGCCTTTGCCAATGTGGCGGGGCGAAAGGGTGGACCTCTTCGAAAGGATCGACCATGGCGCAAGGAAACAGTGGACAGAGCGGAAGCCCGCGGCCTCCGAACGGCCCGAGCACGACCGGCAAGCCGTCGGGCGGCGGACGCGGGAACAACCCCCCCGCTTCGCCCCCCCCAGGCCCGAAGAAGTGAGCGAATGACAACGACCCCGAGGAGACATCCCCGGGGCCGTGTGTTTCTGGGTTGATTGGGCCGCCTTACGCCGCCATCTTCATCGCGGGCGTCGTCTCGGTAGACGCGATCATCATCCCACCACCACCAACCCGCCCGAAGCGGATCGTGAGCGCCTCGCTCCAGCCCGACATCTGGTTGCCGCGCTTGGCCTTGACGGTGTACGACACGCTCTGCGTGCCGACGGGCACGGTCTGGTCGATGAACTCCTTGCCGCCGACCGAGTCGAGCAGCACGTACTCGCCGCCGTCGAGAGCGCGGCGGACGGAGTAGATCACCCCGCTGACGCCCTGCGGCTGGCTCGCCTTCCACTTGACGATCACGTTGCCCTCGGTGTCGAGCGTCGCGCTGAGCATGAACGGCGCGGTCGGATCCGGCGCGGTGCCCGGCGCGGCGTTGGGCTCGAGCCCGGCCTGGCCCCACAGCGCGGTGTTGCCGGAGGCCTCGATGAACGCCTTGATCGTGTTCACCATCGCGCGGCCGGGCGTGAGCATCGCCTGCATCGCCATGTTCTCGCTCGTGGTCGCGGCCTTGGAGGCGTCGCGCGCCGCCTGGGCGTTGTCGTACGCCTGGCGGGCGCTGGTGAGGGCGGCCTGCAGGGCCGTGCACGCGGCCGCGGTGGTCCCGAACGTGGTCGGCGACTCGACCCAGAGCGGCAGATGGTTCTCGAACCACACGATCTGATCGACGGACGGCTTCGGAGGTACATTCGACATCGCGGTCTCGCTTTCTGCGGCACGCGGCCGCGCTTGTGATGCCGACGACATCGAACCGCACAACCGTCAACTTTCGCGCAGCCCGCACAATCCGCACAGATCGCACAAGTCGCCCACGAACAGGGGACGGGCGAAGAGGCCGAACCCCTGTTTTCGCGGTCGAATAACCACCAAAGCCCACGAATAACCGCGAAAGAGGACGCTGGAAACCCAAAAAACCACGTGGAAAAACCAAAAACCCACGCCGAAAAATCGAAAACCCACGCGGGAAAATCGCCCGCACACACCGAAAAACGGAAAGACCACGCGGCTCAATCCGCGAACCACGTGGAAAAACCATTTCTCCATGAGGTTCAACTCGCGCACCAGCCGGCGCGCGAGCCCAACCAGGCGGTTCAGCCCGCGCACTTGTCAGTAGAACTCGCGCACGAGCAGGTGCGCGAGCCGAACTGGCCCGTGCACCGGCTCCGCGTGCCACCCGCCAAACGGTTCAGCATGGCGTACGATCCGGCGGTGACGCTCCGACGCGGTCTAAAGCTTGCCTTCATAGCATCCATTCCGACGCTCATTTATGCGTCCACATTTGCCTTGGCCGCGGTGGGCTGGAGCCTGAAGAACTCCCCGATGACCTTTTGCGGCGTAACAGCTGCTGGATTGCTCATCGAACCCTGGGCCAATCTCCTCGGTCTCGGGGAATCCGGGGCGATGGTCACCGCCGAGTTGTCTATCTCGCGGTTGGCGTATTCATTGCCGTGGTCGTTCATCTGCTCAGCGGCCGCCCTGCTCCGCCGCCGGGCATGTGTCCGCATTGCCAATACAACCTCTCGGGACTTCCCCATGGCTCGCCATGCCCAGAGTGCGGCCACTCCGGTGTGTAGCCATAACCCCCGCACGCACACGGCCCCTGTCCCCTCGCTCCGCCCGAACGGAAATGGTATTTGCCGGTTGCGCGATCGGGCCGCGGCGCGGAGTCGTGCGGCCCCCGCGCGGTGCGCTGCCCCTCTCCGGATTCCGTTCGAGCGGAGCGAGGGTGCACTGTGCGGGCTGTGTCTCTCCTGATTTTCCTCCGGAAATCCGGCCGATATGCTCCGATCGTGAACCCCATCGAGAATCGTGAAACATCTCTCGCCATTCTCAAAGACGAAGTGGCAAGCCACCGCCGGCAGTGCGGCTACTACCTCATCAAAATCATTGATATCCGGTCGCTTCGTCGATCGCACTCGGACGAGGAGACGCTGGTAGAGACCGTCATGCCCATGCTCAGCGATCGGCCTTGGCCGGTCGATCGCGATTGGCCGCAGTCTGGATATTGGCGCGAACTCGAGTGTGAGCGTGCCGTGGCGAGGGCGGAGGTGGTTGAGGCTCTTGTTGGGGGAGCTGCATTCGGGCACAGCATCGACACAATCCCGCCAGCATTGGCCGCGATGTACTTCGATCGCTTCGATGCACTGTTCGAGGATCCGAAGATCTACTACACGCGAGTCGGCTTTGGCGATCCCGAGTACGTCTTCTCAACCGGCGTGGCTGTCTTCTCGCCAACACACGCCGGAGTTCTCTGTGTGGTCGAAAACGATTGAGTTAGCCAACGGCATGAATCGGCTGGGAGTTTGTTTTCTCCACGGGAGGATGGGTGCGGGAAGGAGGGCGGAGGCTTTGCGGAGTCCTCCTTCCTGCGCCCGCAGACCAGAAAAGCCAGCGCGCGCACGGCCCCTGTCCCCTCGCTCCGCCCGAACGGAAATTGTATTTGCCGGCCGCGCGGTCCGGCCGCGCCGTGTGATGGGGGGCGGTGCGCCCGCCGTGCGCTCCGGCACCCCTTCCCGGATTCCGTTCGAGCGGAGCGAGGGTTCACTGTACGGGCGGGGGGCGCTCATACTTGAAGGTGATGCGCGTTCCATTCTCCATCCAGCTCGCTTCGCGGCGCTCCCAGTCGTAGAGCCACCCTCTCCGCACCGCGAGCCACCATGAAAGGTGATACAGCACCTCGCTCACGGTTCCTACCCCGAGCGGGATTGTCAGCAGCCAGAGTGTGGATGTGTGGAACGTGCCGTGCATCCACTTCCAGATCCAGACCCCGAAAGTCACGAGCAGCAGGATGAGTCCGAGGAAGCCGATGAGATCCGCAGACGCGTGCAAAGCGTATCCGAAGGGCGTGCACTTCTGCTTGCCGATCCGCTGGCTCTCGTTGTCCCACATTGGGTGTATGAACAGCATGCGGACCGCCTTGTGGGACATCGTATTGTCGCGGGCGCCTTCTCCGCGGGTGGATGGGTGCGGGGGGGCGGAGGTTTGGGGGTGCGGAGTCCTCCTTCCTGCGCCCCAGACCATTCGCGCACGCAAAACGAAAAAGGGCCCTCCTCGCGGAGAGCCCTCTTCTTTTCTGCTCTGTGTCTCTGTGCCTCTGTGGTGAGGCCGGAAGAGCGACCGACGATGAATCAGGCGAGCTCGATCTGGGCGCCGGCCTCTTCGAGCTGCTTCTTGAGCTTGTCGGCGTCGGCCTTGGGCAGGCCGGTCTTGACGGGCTTGCCGGGGTTCTCGACGAAGGCCTTGGCCTCGGCCAGACCGAGGCCGGTGGCCTCGCGGACGACCTTGATGACGCCGATCTTCTTGGCGGCGTCGGAGCCCTTGAGGATGACGTCGAAGCTGGTCTTCTCCTCGGCGGGAGCCGCCGCGGCGCCGCCGCCGCCACCACCGGCCATCACGACCGCGCCGCCGGCGGCGGCCTCGATGCCGTAGGTGTCCTTGAGATACTTGCCGAGCTCGACGGCGTCCTTGAGGGAGAGGCCCGCGAGCTTGTCACCGAGTTCCTGGATCGTGGACATTGGAAACTGCCTTTCTGCTGCTGTCTGAGTCTCCCGGCTCGGAGAGCCGGGGTGCCCGTGTCATGCACCTCAGAGGTCGCGGAACTGTTCCGGTCTTTAAGCCCTTGCGGGCCCAGTGGGGTGCGGATGATGTCTGAAACGAACGAACGTGAAACGCCCTTCGCTTGCGCGAAGGGCTCGTGGTCATGCCTTCTTCGCGATCGTCTCGCCCTTCTCGAGTTTGGTCTCGATGGCCTTGATGATGCCGGCGATGTTGGCGCCGGGGCCCTTGATCTGGGCCGCGAGCTTCTTGCCGGGGCCGAAGAGGAGGCCGACGGTCTGGCCGAGGGCCTCTTCCCTGGTCGGATACTTCGCGAGCTCCTTGATGCCCTTCTCGCCCTTGAAGAGGGTTCCGTCGAGGACGGCGCCCTTGAGCTCGAGGTTCGGGAAGTCGCCGAGGGCCTTGGTGAGGGCGCGGGCGATCTCGACGACGCTGGCGCCGCCGTAGACCAGGGCGCTGTTGCCCTCCATGAGCGGGAAGAGCGGGGCGTGGCCGGTGCCCTCGAGGGCCTTGCGGGCCAGCGAGTTGCGGACGACGCTGATCTTCACCTTCTGCTTGCGGAGCGTGCCGCGGAGCTTGGTGGTGTCGATGGCCTTCACGCCGCGGATGGAGATCAGCGCGGAGTCGTTGTGGCCGTCGAGGCGAGCCTTGTACTCGCGGATGATCATTTCTTTGACTGTCTTGGACATTGGGATAGGTCCTATTCGACCTATAGGTCCCGCGGGACCTATAGCAGAGACTCTTCAATCACTCTTCAACGTGGGCCTGCTCGATCTTGACTTCCACGCCGGGGGTCATGCAGCCGGCGACGACGCACTTCTTGATGTAGAGGCCCTTGGCCGTGCTGGGGCGCATCTTCTCGATGTGCTTGATGAAGTGCTCGAGGTTGGCCGCGAGATCGGCCTCCTTGAAGGACATCTTGCCGACGACGGCGTGGACGTTGCCGCCCTTGTCGTTGCGGAACTCGACCTTGCCGGCGGAGTATTCCTTGACGGCGTCGACGACCTGGGGCGTGACGGTGCCGGACTTGGGCGAGGGCATCAGGCCCTTGGGGCCGAGGACCTTGCCGAGCTTGGAGACCACACGCATCATGTCGGGGGTGGCGACGGCGACGTCGAACTCCATCCAGCCGCCCTCGATCTTGGCGACCAGGTCATCGCCGCCGGCCTCGACGGCGCCGGCCTCCTTGGCGGGCTTGATGTTGTCCTCGCGGCAGAAGGCGATGACGCGCTTCTTGACGCCGATGCCGTTGGGCAGGGAGACCGAGCCGCGGATGGCCTGGTCGGCCTGGTCGGGGTTGATGCCCAGGTGCATGACGACGTTGACGGTCTGGTCGAACTTGGGGCCCTTGAACTTCTTGATGGCGGCGACGGCCTTGGCGGGCTCGAGGGCCTCGGTGGGCTTGAGGGCGGCGTTGGCCTTGGATCGCTTGGTGAGGTGTTCGGTTGCCATGTGATTCAGCCCTCCACCACAAGAACGCCCATGTTGCGGCACTGGCCCTCGATGATGCGGACGGCCGCGTCGAGGTTGGTCGTGTTCAGGTCGTTCATCTTTTCCTTGGCGATGGCCTCGGCCTGCTTGCGGGTGATCTTGCCGACCTTCTCCTTGTTGGGGATGCCGGAGCCGGACTCGATCTTGGCCGCTTCCTTGATGAGGACGGCCGCGGGCGAGGACTTGATCTCGAAGCTGAAGGAGCGGTCGTTGTAGACGGTGATGACGCAGCCGACGACCTTGCCGTTGAGCTTGGCGGTGGCGGCGTTGAACTGCTGGACGAACTGTCCGGGGTTGATGCCGGCGCCGCCGAGAGCGGGGCCCAGGGGCGGGGCCGGAGTGGCCTTGCCGCCGGGGGCCATGACCTTGATCTTGTTGACGACTTCTTTCTTGGCCATTGTTCTCCACCTCCCACCGGCTCTTGGGCCCGACAGGGGCCTGGTGCACCCTCCGGCCAAGGAGAGGTGCGAGACGCGGTGGTAAAACGGTTTGAAATGTGGGGCCCGAGGGCGGCCCGTGGGGAGGGGAGGGTAGGGATCCCCCAGTCTCCGGGCAAGTGGTTGCGATCGCACGTATCATTGGGGCATGACAGTGCCCCTGGAACAAGCGCAAGCCCGGCTGGCGGAGCTGATCGCGAAATCCGCCCAGGGAGAATCCGTGGTCATCACCGGTGACGGGAACAAGCCGGTTGCCAGGATTGTGGCTGTGCCGCCCTCCGCGGGCACGCCGCAGTTCGGGTTTGCCAAGGACTGGCTGAAGATCGTCGAGGACGACGACGAGCATCTCAACGATTTCAAAGAGTACATGCCCAAATGACCCTTGCTTCGCGGGCGCTCCTCGACACGCACACGTTTTTGTGGTTTGCCACGAACGACAGCTCGCTCAGCGAAGCGGCTCGTGCGTGCATCTCGGATCCCGCCGTTGAAAAACTGGTCAGCGCGGCCAGCGTTTGGGAACTCGCGATCAAGGTGAGTATCGGGAAGCTGGAACTTGAACGCCCCTTCGACGATCTGATCAGGGGCATCGAGAGCAACGGGTTTGCGTTGCTGCCCATTCTCCCGGCCCACGCGTCGCGGTTGATCACGCTGCCGCACATTCACCGCGATCCCTTCGATCGATTGCTCGTCGCGCAGGCGCTTGCGGAGGGTTGTGTCGTGGTGAGTCGCGACGAAGCTCTGGATGCGTACGGCACTTCGCGGCTCTGGTAACGATGGAGCTATTTCGGGCATTCGTCCTTCTTGCGGATGCGGCAATACTCCCTCCACGCGTGCTCGATCAAGTCCGTGTCCCCGAGCACTCCGCACTCGGTGCATCGCAGCGACTCGGCGCCCTCCGGGATCATCGGATAGAAGCAGCTCGGACAGAGTCGATAACGAGCGTCGATCACCCGGTGTTTTCGTTTGATGCTCAGCGTCGCCCCGATGATCAGGACGGTGAGTGATGCGACGGCGAGCAGGGCCGCGACCGCCAGTTGCCCAGCCGAACCATGCCCCATCCGCGCGGAGGTCATGGCGAGAACGAACAGAACGAGCGCCAGAAGTGGCAGGAAATACTCCCGCCACTCCCTTCGAACCTCATATGGATTGATCGTCGGCGTCATGCGGGCCGCGCATGCTACCGGTTCGTCAGCGCCATCGTCATCTCATCGCCGACCTTCTTGTCCAGGCCCTCGGCGGTGGCGCGGTCGATGAGGCGCTTGGCGACGTCGAACCGCTCCTCGGCCTGGGCGAGCACGCAGGCGGTGAAGAATGCGCTCCCGAGCTTCGTGCGATTGGCGTAGGACATGACGCGCGAGAACCGCTGCTGCTCCTGCATGGCGTAGCCGCTGAGGCTCTGCGGATCGATCGGGTCGCGAGCGAGCGAGGGCTGCTTGGTGTACGCGTGCAGCAGCACCGCCACGGCCTGCTCGACCTTGCGGTCATCCAGCAGCGCCATCGCCATGAGCCGCTCGACGGATGCATCGTCGGGGTTCTTCTTCAGGTGCAGCTTGAACTGCTTGATCGCCTCGGCCGCATCGCCCGTGCGCAGCGCGTACTCGCCGATCTCCAGCGGTGTTGCCGGGCGGGTGACGACCGCCTGAGCGCTCGGCGCGGGCGCGGGCTGCTGGCCCGTCAGCAGGCGCGGATCGACGATGAAGTTCTGCTGCGCGCCCACGAGCGCGTAGGGGTCGTAGTAGTACGAAGGGCCGTAGTAGCCGTAGCCCCATCCGCTCGTGTAGACCGAGCCGTACGGATACAGCGAGTAGCCGCGGAAGATGCGCACGCCGTCGTCGCGGAAGCGTCGCAGGCGCGCGATGCCCGCCGAGCCGTCGTGGGGCGCGGGGGCCTG
>DASZWV010000077.1:0-1936 GCA_035546115.1 Phycisphaerales bacterium | reverse complement strand
CGGGGGCGAGGCCGCCCCGACGACCGGCGCTGCGCTGCTGGTGCCCGGGGCGGCGATCGTGGAGGCGAGCGGCCGGGATGCCAGGGCGTGGATCTTGGACCAGGAGACATCGACGGCCGTGCTCCGCCGCATCAAGACCGGGCGGGCGATCGGGAAGGCGGTCGAGGTGCTCGACGGGCTGCGCCCGGGGGACCGCGTGATCCTCGCGCCCCCGGCGGACATCCGCGAGGGGATGAGGATCGCGCCCGTCGAGAGCAAGGAGGGAGACTGAGCATGGCCCTGATCGAATGCCGCAATCTCACGCGAACCTACCGGCGCGGGCCGGAGACGATCACGCCGCTGGCCGATCTGGACCTCGACGTCGAGGCCGGAGAGTTCCTGGCGCTCATGGGGCCGTCGGGGAGCGGCAAGACCACGCTGCTCAACCTCATCGCCGGGATCGATCGGCCGACGTCGGGCGCGCTCCGCATCGGGGGCGTCGATGTCGGGTCGCTCTCGCGCGGCAGGCTCGCCGACTGGCGGAGCGAGACGGTTGGGTACATCTTCCAGCTCTACAACCTCGTGCCCGTGCTCACGGCGTACGAGAACGTCGAGCTCCCGCTGCTGCTGCGGCCCCTGTCGCGCCGTGCCCGGCACGAGATGGTCGCGACGGCGCTCTCCCTGGTGGGCATCGCCGACCGGAGCGACCACTACCCCCGCCAGCTCTCGGGCGGGCAGGAGCAGCGGGTCGCGATCGCGCGGGCGATCGTGACCGACCCGGCGATCCTCGTCGCGGATGAGCCGACGGGCGATCTGGATCGGTCCTCGGCCGCGAGCATCATGGAGCTGATGGGCCGGCTGAACCGGGAGCTCGGCAAGACGCTCATCATGGTGACGCACGATCCCAAGAGCGCGGAGCACGCCCGCAAGACTCTTCACCTGGAGAAGGGCCGGCTCGTCGAGCGGCAGACGGTGGGGGCCGCATGATCACCCCGCGATACATCCCCCTCGTGCTCAAGCAGGTGTCGCGGCACCCGATGCGGACGCTGCTCACCGGGCTCGGAGTCGCGACGTCCATGTTCCTGTTCACGTCGATCCAGGCGCTGCAGCAGGGCGTTTCGGATGCGACCCGGGCCACCGGCAAGGAGACCACGCTCGTCGTGTACCGGCAGAACCGCTTCTGCCCGTTCTCCAGCCGCCTGCCGGAGTGGTACGCCGCGCGCATCGAGAAGATTCCCGGCGTGGTGTCGGCCGTGCCCATGAAGATCGTGGTCAACAACTGCCAGGCGTCGTTCGACACCGTGACGTTCCGCGGCGTGCCGCGCGAGGACTCGGCGACCATCGCGAAGAACTTCACCCTGATCGCGGGCTCGCTCCAGGACTGGGGAAGGCGGAGCGATGCGGCCCTGATCGGCGAGGCGCTCGCCGAGCGCCGCCGCGTGAGGCCTGGAGACACGCTCGCGGCGGCGGGCGTCACCGCCTACGTGGCGGGCATCGTGCGCTCGAGCGAGCCGCAGGACCAGAACGTCGCGTACGTGGACCTCAAGTTCCTGCAGCAGCACGCGGCGAGGGGTGGCGACGGCATCGTGACGCAGTTCAATGTTAAGGTGGACGACCCGGCCCACCTGGAGCGTGTGGCGGGGGCGATCGACGATGAGTTCCGGCACGACACCGAGCCGACCGACACGCGCCCGGAGAAGGCGTTCGTGGCGCGGGCCGCGCACGACCTGGTCAAGATCGTGGGATTCACGCGGTACTTGGGGTGGGCGGCGCTCGCGGCGGTGCTCGCCCTTGTCGGCAACGCGATTGTGCTCTCGGTGCAGGACCGCATCAAGGAGCACGCGATCCTCCAGACCCTTGGCTTTCGCGGGGGCCTCATCGCCCGGATGATCGTCGCCGAGGGGCTCGTGCTGGGGATCGGCGGCGGGCTCCTCGGGAGCGCCGCCGCCTTCGCGCT
>DASZWV010000076.1:0-25754 GCA_035546115.1 Phycisphaerales bacterium | reverse complement strand
AAGGTGTACGTGGCCATCTTCGGATCGGGCAACCAGACGACGATCGTCAAGCAGGAGGACGTTTCGAACCCCGCCGGGCCGTATGGAGGGCTCAACCCGCCGCCGAACAGCGGGACGGCGTTCAATCCGCCGATCGCCGCGGGCCTGCCGACGCCGCCGCACGTTGCGCAGATCGTGAGGCGCGACGCGTCGGGCCACTGGATGGACGACAACAACCACGACTGGTCGCAGTTCATCACGTGGAACCTCGCCGACAACGATGTGGCGATCATCGACGCCTCGACGCTGGCCGTGACGTACGCCAAGGGGATGCTGAGCACCGTGATGGCGATCGCGGTTCGGCCCGACGGGGTTGTGACGACCGTGGGGCTCGATGCGCACAACGAGATCCGGTTCGAGCCCAACGTGCAGTCGCGATTCGTGCACGTGGACATGGGCGCGTTCGCACCCGATGCGCCGGGGGCCACGAGCCTGGTCGATCTGAACCCGCACCTCACCTACGCGGTCGCGAGCCTGCCGCAGGCGTTTCGGGATCTGTCGATCGGCGACCCGCGCGGGATCGTGTGGGAGCCGATGACCGGGCGCGCGTACGTGTCGGGCATGGGATCGAACAACGTGATCGTGACCGATGCGAACGGGACGCGGTACGCCGAGATCGGCGTGGGCAAGGGGCCAACGGGGCTTGCGCTGTCGCCGGATGGCTCGCGCCTGTACGCCCTGAACAAGTTTGATGGAAGCGTCTCGGCGATCTCGACGGCGACGAACTCCGAGACCGCCCGCGTGGGGTTCTTCGATCCGACGCCGAGCGTGATCAAGGCGGGGCGGCCCCTGCTCTACGACACCCACCGCACCAGCGGGCTGGGGCAGGCGTCGTGCGCGTCGTGCCACATCGATGGCCGGTCGGACTTCCTGGCGTGGGATCTCGGGAACCCCGCCGGCACGCTCAAGCAGATCAGTTCCGGGTGCTTCGGGAACATCTTCTGCCAGCCGTGGCACCCGATGAAGGGGCCGATGGTCTCGCAGACGCTCCAGGGGATCGTCGGCACCGAGCCGCTGCACTGGCGCGGCGACCGGGAGAACGTCGCGGCGTTCGCCCCCGCGTTCACCGGCCTGCAGGGCGCGGACGCCGAGCCGAGCATGACCGAGCTGAACCAGCTCACGAACTTCGTCGCGACGATCAAGTACCCGCCGAATCCGAATCGCACGATCACCAACGGGCTGCCGGCGAGCATGCCGACCACGGGGAACACCACCGGCAACCCGGTGAACGGCTCGAACCTGTTCCAGTCGTTCCCCATCATCGGGCCGTTCACGTGCACGACCTGCCACACGATGACGACGGGCACGACGCAGCGGATCGACGATGCGCTGGCCGCGGGACATCCGCAGTCGCTGAAGATGGCCCAGCTCCGGGGGATCTACCGCAAGCCGACCTTCGACAAGTCGAGTGCGCAATCGATCCGCGGCTTCGGGTTCAACCACGACAGCGAGTTCGACACGCTCGGGGCCCTGCTGAGCAACTCGGGGTTCAACTTCACCAACGGGGCCGCGGGCGAGCAGCAGAAGCACGACCTCGAGGCGTTCCTGCTGTGCTTCCCGGGGGACACGATTCCCGCGATCGGGCAGCAGGTCACGTTCGACGGATCGAACAACAACGATCCGACGGCGACCGGCAAGCTCGACCTGCTGGCCTCGCTCGCGAACGGGAACACGATCGGCCTGATCGCGAAGGGGCGGCGGCTCGGGCAGACCCGCGGCTGGTACCTGTACGCGGGGACGATCATGCAGGCCGACCATGCGGGCGAGCAGATCAGCATCACGGACCTGCGGAACGGGGCGGCGCCCGGCGCCGAGATCACCTTCACGGCGGTTCCCCCGGGGCAGCAGCTGCGCATGGGCGTCGATCGCGACGGCGATGGGTTCTACGACTTCGACGAGATCTCCGCCTGCTCGGACCCGGGGAACCCCGGCATCTTCCCCGGCTCGCGCGGGGCGCTGGACGTGGATGGGAACTTCACCGTCAACGTGGCGGACATCTTCGCGTTCCTGAATGTCTGGTTCGCCGGCGACCCGCGGGCCGACTTCAACGGCGTGGGGGGCATCAACGTGCAGGACATCTTCGACTATCTCAACGCGTGGCTCTCGGGGTGCTGATGGGCGTCCGCGCCGCGCGCGGGCGGTCACGAATACCCTTTTTTCATGGCCGCGGGAAACACCCCCTCCGATCCACGACGCCCGCTCCGCATCGCCCCGCGCAGCGGCGATGTGGTTCCGTCGCGCCCGCGTCCGAAGCGCTCGCAGCGCGAGATCGACGAGCTGCCGTCGGAAGAGGACATGGAGCGCTTCGCGGACCCGACGCGGACGTGCCCGGAGTGCAAGAAGGAAGTCTTCGACGACGCGGCCGTCTGCTACCACTGCGGGCACGCCTTCGAGCGGACCGCGGCGGGAACCACGCGCAGCCCGAAGTGGGTCATCGCGACGGTCGTGCTCATCATCGCCGCGTTTCTGTTCTTCGTGTTCCGCGGGCTTCTCTCTTGATCGGGATCGCGCTGCTATTCGGCGATGCCCAGGTCGCGCTTGGTGAACAGCGCCTCGAAGGGAACGCCCGCCCTGACCATGTTCTCGGCGGCGCCCTCCTGGCGATCGATGGTGGCGATCACGCCGACGACGTCGGCCCCGAGCTCCCGCAGGACGGCGACCGCCTCGAGCGCCTGTCCGGCGGTCGTCGCGACATCCTCCAGCAACACCACGCGGTCGCCCTTTTCGAGCTTGCCCTCGAGTTGCTTCGCCGTTCCGTAATCCTTCTTGCTGTTGCGAACGAAGAGGCACGGAAGGCCGGTCCTGAGGCTCGCGGCGGTGACGAGGGGGATGCCGCCGAGTTCCGCGCCGGCGAGCCGCTGCACGGGCCTTCCCACGCGTTCGCTGGTCGCGGCGATGCGGGCGGCGAACAGGTCGGCCAGCGGGCCGAGCACTTCCGGGCGCGTGCTGAAGAGGTACTTGTCGAGGTAGTAGCTGCTCGTGCGGCCCGAACGAAGCGTGAACGTGCCGCGGAGAAGGGCGAGATCGGCGATGGCCCTGGCGAGCGACTCACGATTCGGAGTGGGGGAGGTCGGCATGCGGCGATGATACCGGCGGCGACGGTGCGAACAATGCTCCGTTCGGCCGGACAAGGAGTTCGCCCATGATCACTCGTCCGCTCTTGCTTGTCGCGCTGTGCGGGTGCGTTCTCTGCGAGTGCGCGGCCGCCCCTCGCTGGGCCGATCCTCCGCAGCGCGCGGCGCCGAGCGCGCGGCCCTCGAACGATGATGATGCGCTCCGCGGGCCGACGATCGAGCGGCCGGCGGAGCGGGCGGAGCACTCGATCGTGGAGCGCGATTTCAGCGGACGCCTCAAGAAGCTGGACGACCATCCGGTTCTCGTGGCGCTCACCAGGCTGGACCTCACGCCCGAGCAGCGGGCCGCGGCCGACAGGGTGCTCGGCGACCGGGCCGCGGTGATCGACGCGATCGTGCGGGACAACCTGCGCGAGATCATCGAGCTCGATGGGGCGCGCAAGTCCGGCGACGCCGCGGCGGTGAAGAAGCTGCAGACCGATCTGCTGGAGAAGGCCCGGCCCTTCTTCAAGCGTGGCACCATGCTCGCGGAGCTGATGCCCGTGCTGCCCGAGGACAAGTTCACCGAGCTCAAGAAGATGGTGGAGGAGTACAACCGGGCCGCGGCGCAGGACCGGTCGAGCGACCCGATGACGGGCAAGGACAAGCCCAACGCGATCGGGGGTCTGCTCGCGCAGGGGTTCGAGAACTTCGGCGCCGAGGCCAGGGCGTCGTTCAGGCGGGTCGTCGAGGCGGGCGGCAAGGACTTCGACAGGCTCATCCAGATGCTCCAGCTCACGCCCGAGCAGGAGGGGAAGGTGCGGCAGAAGGCCGGCGACCTGTACCAGAAGACCTACGGCAAGCCGACGAAGGCCCAGCAGATCGGGCTCCTGCTGGGGATCTACGCGGAGCTCGACACGGAGCAGCGGCACCGGCTCGCACGGTACATCGGCGAGGAATCGCGCGAGCGCCGCGCCGCCAAGGCGCACACTCCATGACCATCCAACGCGTTCTTCTCGTGCTCGCCGCGGCCTGTGCCGCGACGAGCGTGCACGCCCAACTGATCGGCCCCATCCCGCCCAAGCCGGACTCGCCCGAGCCCGGCGCGTCCGGTCCGCTCGGACCGGCGCCGGAGGTTCGCCCGCCCGACGGCGAGCCGCGGGCGCCGAGCATCGTGGAGCGCGGCGCCGACGGCCGGCTGAAGTCGCTCTCAACGAGCCCGGTCGAGGCGGCGCTCGCCAGGTATCCTTTCGATGCGGACCATCGATCAAGGATCGAGGCGTCGCGGGCCGCTCGGCGCAGGGATGTGGATCACCTCGTCGTCGACAAGCTCGACAGCGTGCTCGAGGTGCAGCGCCTGGCGCCGCAGGTCGAGGCGGCGAGCGACTTTCAGACCCTGTTCAAGGCGCGGGACGCGGTGGCGGCGCTGCGGATGGAGCAGCCGCTGGACCGCCTGCTGCGCGACGGGGCGATCACGCTCGAGCAGAAGGTGCGCATCGAGGAGGCGCTGCGCGAGTACGACGTCGCCCGCAAGAGGCAGATCGAAGCGGACGCCAAGGGCGATCCCACGCGAGCGGCCGTGCTGAATCTCCGGCAGACGTTCGATGATGTCGCGCGAGAGCCGCTCGCTTCGCTGGATCGGCAGCTCGCGACGCTTTCCGACCACATCGAGAGCGTGCTGGACAAGCTCGCCCTGCGCGACGACCAGCGGAAGGCGACCGACGCGCTCCGGTTCGCCCTCAGGAGCGGGGTCTCCACGAGCGTTCACGCCAAGGAGATGCGCCGCGAGCTGGTGAAGCACTACTGGCTTGATGTGCTGGACATGGAGCAGAAGCGCCAGGCCCTGCTCGCCGCGGGGCCGGATGAGCCGCTGAAGGCGCCGTAGCGGGGCCTACGCGGCCCCCTCGCCGATGACCTTCGGCACCCGCACGAACGGCGGCATGGTCTGCGGGGCGATGGCCATGAACGTGTCGGTGCCGAGCGTCTCACCCGGCTCGCGCTCCCGGTCCTCATCCGGCCGGGCGAGGGCGTCGTTGGGGTGCGTCATCGGCTCCACGCCCTCGACGTCGACCTCGCGCAGGCGGTCCATGTAGGCCAGCACCGCGCCCAGCTCGGTGCGGAACTGCTGGATGCAATCCTCGGGCAGGTCCAGACGCGCGAGGCGCGCCACCGCCCGGACCTCCTCGGCCGAGAGTTGCCTGGACACCTGGTCGCTCATGGGCGCCGAACCCTCCTACTGCTTCTGCGAGTGGTCCGACTGCTTGCCCGCCCCCATCGCTTCGAGCGCCTCGCTCAGTCCGGGGACGCCGTCGGCGCCCGAGGGGACCTGGATCGTGGATCCCTTGAAGGCGTCGCCGATCGGCTCCGCCCGGCCGCCGAGGTGCTTGGCGAGGAAGGCCTCGGCCACCGCGTTGAAGCCGATGCGGTTGGGCGGGCGCACGAATCCGTGGCCCTCGTCCGGGAAGAGGACGTACGTCACTGGGATGTGCTTCTCGTTCATGGCGTTGACGATCTGGTCGGCCTCGGCCTTCTTCACGCGCGGGTCGTTGGCGCCCTGGCCGATCAGGAGCGGCTTGGTGATGCGATCCACGAAGTTGAGCGGGGAGCGGCTGTCGAGGAACTTCTGGCCCTCGGGGGTCCGGTAGTCGCCGACGCGCTTGGTCATGAGCTCGATCTCGGGAGCCCAGTACGGGGGAATGGAGTGCAGGAGCGTGTTGAGGTTGGAGGGGCCGACGATGTCCACGCCGCAGGCGAAGAGATCCGGGGTGAAGGTGAGGCCGACGAGCGTGGCGTACCCGCCGTAGGAGCCGCCCATGATGGCGATGCGGCTCGGATCGGCGATCTTCTCTTCCACCGCCCACTTCACCGCGTCGACGAGGTCGTCGTGCATCTTGCCGGCCCACTCGAGATTGCCGGCGTTGAGCAGCGTCTTGCCGAAGCCCGTCGAGCCGCGATAGTTCACCTGCAGCACGGCATAGCCGCGGTTGGCCAGCCACTGCACGGGCGGGTTGAAGCCCCACGAGTCGCGCGCCCAGGGGCCGCCGTGCACGAGCAGCACCATGGGCGACGGGTGCGTCGGCTTGCCGGCATCGTCCGGCGCGGCCGACCACGGGAGCGAGAGGTACGAGACCATCTCGAGGCCGTCGCGGGTCTTGATCTCGCGCGGGAACATCTTCACCAGCGGCTTGCCGACGAGCTCCTGCTTGGAGACGAACAGCGTGGTCACCTTCGGCCTTCGCTGCGGGCTCGAGGGGTCGATGCGATCGACGAGCACCGTCTTGGGGACGGCGTTGTCGGGCAGGATGGTGACGGTCCAGTAGCGGTCGTCCTGCGAGCGGCTGGTGATGTTCATGTCGCCGGGGCCGCCCTGGGAGAGGATGGCGTAGAGCTCGATGTTGAAGCCGCTCTCGGGGGTGATGGCCATGATGTCGCGCTCGTAGTTCACGCGGATGGCCTCGACCTTCTTGGTTTTCGGGTTGATCACGAGGCCCGACGCGTCGGCCTGGTCGCTCCCGAAGATGAGCTTCTTCTCCTTGGTCTCGATGTTGAGCTCGAACGCGGCGGCCTTGTCGCGCCCGCGTGCGTCGAGCATGTAGACGACCTTGCCGGTCTTGTCGAAATCGACGAAGTCGGTGGTGTCGGTGTCCTCGTGGGAGATGCTGTCGTAGACGGTGAACTCGCCCTTGGCGTCGTCGGGCGCCTTGTAGACGGTGACGCCGCCGTCCGTGTTCGCCTTGATCGCGAAGCGGACCTTGTAGTCGTCGTCGACAACGAACCGGGCGTAGCCGGAGGAGGCTTCCTTGCCGTCCGGGCCCTTTTCCATGACCTCGTTGCGCAGCACGAGCTTGCGCTCGCCGGTGCGGACGTTGATCCGGTACAGGTCGTGGTAGACGGGATTGCGATCGTTGAGGCCGACGAGGATCTCGTCGGGGATCTTCTCGCTGACGTTGATGATCCGGGCCGCGACCCCCTTGAACGGCGTGAGGTCCTTCTCGTCGCCGGTCTGCACATCCACCGAGAACACGCGCCAGTTCTCGTCGCCGCCGCTGTCCTGGAGGTAGATGATGTGCTGCCCGGTGTACGCCCAGGAGTACTGCCGGATGCCCCGCTTCTTGTCGCTCGTGATCGGCTTGGCCCTGGAAAGGTCGTCGCGCGGACCGACCCAGATGTTCAGCACCCCGTCCACCGGCGCGAGGTAGGCGATCGAGGAACCGTCGGGCGAGATCCGGGCCGCGGCCTTGTCCGGGTTGCCGAACAGCAGGTTCCTCGGGATCAGCTCGATCTGGCCGGGCTTGACGGTTTCCGCGGGCGGGACGTTCTTGAACTGCACCTGGGCGTGCGAGGCCAGGGCGAGCGCCAGCGAGCCGGTGAGAACGGTCAGGGTTGAGAGCGATCGAAGCATGGGACGGTCTCCGAAGGAACGCGATTGGGACTGGGCGAGGGCGGCTTCCGCCCGTTGTGGATCATGGATCCAGAGGGTAGGGTGCGTGTCGTTCGACCTGTGCGGGAAATGTCGGCGCATTCCCGGGCGAGCACGATCGCGGAGGGGGGCTGACGAAGTCCGAAAAGCCGATCGCCCGTGCAATCCCAGCCCGGTCGCTCCGTTGATCTGCCGGAGTCTGCTCCCACGATTCGCCGATGTTCTCTCGTCCATTGGCCGCCCAAGGAATCGCCCCATGAACCACGGCACGTTGCTGGTCGCGCGTCGGATTCTCGTCGTCGCCTTCGCATCGGGTCTCGCGGCGAGCGGTGCGCTCGCTCAGCCGCCCCAGGGACAACGTCCGGACGACGCGATGAGCGGGCCGGAGGTGCACGACCGGCAGGTCCCGGGAGTGAACGGCACCTTCGGCGAACCCGGCGGCGAGGGGAAGCGATTCGTGAACGAGAACCGGATCCCGCCGCGGGTGTTCCGCGACGCGATGGAGACGGTCCTGAGCCCCGAGGCCCCGGATAATCTGCGCGTGACCGACGAGCAGCGCTCGCGCTATCGCGCATGGATGGATGACTTCCAGAAGTCGGTCGCCGCGTACATGAAGGAGCACGCGGGCGAGCTCGCCGAGCTGCGCAAGGGCGCCGGCGAGTTCGGGCGCCGTCCCAATGGCCCCAAGGGCCCGGCGACGGACAACCCCCCGATGGATGAGAACAACAAGCCGCGCGACCCACAGGACGTCGGCGCGGCCCGCGAGCGTCTGCAATCCATCCTGGCGGGCGCGCCGAAGATCGAGGACCTGTACACCAAGATCTGGACCGAGCTCACCCCCGACCAGCAGAAGGCCGTGGACGGCAAGCTCGACGAGTTCCGCGCGCGCCAGGCCAAGGAGCGCGAAGACCGCTACGTCGAGCAGCGGATGAAGAAGCGGGGCAAGCCCGGGCAGGACGGCAAGAAGCCGGCGCAGGGCGACCAGCCCGGTCCCGGCCGTCCGGACGGTCAAGAGCGCAATCCTGAAGGGCCGCGGCCGGAGGCCGCCGGACCACGCGGCGACTTCACGGATCGGGCGCCGCAGATCGATCCCGCCCGGCGCGAACGGCTGATGCGAATCTTCTCACGCCTCACGCCGGAGCAGCAGGATCAACTCCTGCAACGTCTCGAGCAGCGACTGCGAGGGCTTGGCAACGGGGATGCGCCACAGCCAGGTCGTCGCCGCGGCCCGCAAGGACCGGCGGAACCCCGTCCGGCTCCGGAACCTGATGATTCCATGGTGCCGCCGAAGCCACCAGCCCCGCCGGCACCACAGGACCGGCCGTAGGACGTTTGCACTACTACATATTGTGTGTGTCGAAGGGCGCGAACGCGGCACATCACGCGGCGTGGCACCCTGCCGCGCCAAGAGCATCGAAGTGTGAAATGTACATACCTGAGTCCGGATAACCACTGAGACACCAGGAACACGGGCGTGGGCCCTCGCGTACAAGTCCACAACCGCTGCTGCGTCGTCTTCTTCGCGCGGCAAGGGGTGGAATCGCGTGCTAGACTCTTGTCGGTTCGTGCTGTTGAAAGGACTTATGACGATCCGTACTGGGGGGCGCTTGCGGCCTGCGCTTCAGATTTCAAGCCTCATCGTCCGTACAGGCCGATAGCGACAGTACTTCCTCCTGATCTCTCTCTCCTCCAGCGGGGCGCTGTCTTACGATGGCGCCCTGCTTGTTTTTTTGTTTGTCGTGATCTCAGGAAATCCGCCGGATGTGGTGAACACCCCTGGCCATGGGACCGTTCGATCTCCCGCCCACCATGACACCACAGCATCCGAGGGACAACCCGCCCGGTCCGGCCGCTTCCCGCGAGGGAAAGTCGATCCTCGTGACCGGGGCCGCGGGTTTCATCGGCTCCCATGTCTGCGAGGCACTGCTTGCCAGAGGCCGAGCGGTGGTAGGCCTGGACAACTTCGACCCGTACTACGACCCGGCGATCAAGCGCCGAAATCTCGGCGAGGTGCGTGCGGCGTCTCCGGCCGGCGGCACGCTCGAGTTCGTTCAGGCCGACATCTGCGACGCGCCGGCCATCCGGGCGCTGCTGGAGCGCACGCGGCCCGAGGGCATCATCCATCTGGCGGCCAAGGCCGGCGTCCGGCCGAGCATCGCCGACCCGGCGGGCTATTCGCGCGCCAATGTCTTCGGCACGAGCGTCATGCTCGAGGAGGCGCGGCGAGCGGGCGTTGGGCGGTTCGTGATGGCCTCGTCGTCGAGCGTGTATGGGAACAGCCCCAAGGCGCCGTTCTCGGAGACGGACGATGTTTCGGAGCCGATCTCGCCGTACGCCGCGACCAAGCGGGCCTGCGAGCTCATCGGCCATGCCCACTGGCACCTCACGCGCATGCCCACGGCGTGCCTGCGGTTCTTCACGGTGTTCGGCCCCCGCCAGCGGCCGGACCTTGCGATCTCGCTGTTCCTGAACCGTATCTCGCGCGGCGAGACGATCGAGGTGTTCGGCGACGGGTCGACCAGCCGCGACTACACGTACATCTCCGACATCGTGGCCGGAGTGCTGAGCGCGTACGACCGGATCGACCGCTTCGGGTACCGCGTCTGGAACCTGGGCCACAGCGAGCCGGTCACGCTCGGCGACATGATCGCGACAATCGCCCGCACGGTCGGGCGTGAGCCGAAGATCGTCCGCAAGCCCGCGCAGCCGGGGGATGTGGAGCGAACGTACGCGGACCTGACGCGGAGCGCCGCGGAGCTGGATTTTCGCCCGCGGACGCCCTTTGCGGAGGGGGTTCGCGAGCATTGGGAGTGGATGCGATCGCTCTCCGCACCGGCCTCGGTGTAGAGTCCGGCATGGCCGTCCCTGCCGCACGAATGCCTCGCGGTCCGATCGGCCGCGCCGTAACCGTGCTGGCGTGGCTGGCGGGCGCATCGGCGCTGCTCAGTTCCGTGCTCTGGATGTTCGCGGGGTGGTCGTGGCGGATCGATCTCGCGGCGAATCTCGGGGCGCAGATGCTCGCGGGGTGCGGGTTCATCGCGTGCGTGCAGGGGTTGCTCCGCCGATGGTGGCCGCTGGTGCTCACGGGGACGGCGTGCCTGCTGCACATGGTCCCGCTGCTGAGCCATCGCGCGGCGATCTGGCCGCGGGGGATCGAGCAGGCCCGCGGCAGCGACCCGCGGGTCGTCCGCCTGATGCACTACAACGACAGCTCGCTGAGCGATAAGGCGAGCGTCTACGCGCTCATGGATCGGGAGAACGCGGACATCGTCTCCATTCTGTCTCCGCCGGTGCACATGCAGTTCGACGTCATCTACGACCACGGGCTCGAGGACAAGTATCCCGGCAAGTTGACGCGGCCGTGGGCGCCCTCTCCCGACGGCGTCACGACGGAGGTCACGCCGGGCTTCGTCGTGTCGCGCTGGCCGCTGACCCGCGTGGACTGCTCGTTCGTCGGGCCGGTGTCCAATCGATTCATCGCGGCCATTGTGGAGCGTCCGGCCGGGCGCTTCGGGCTGATCGCCGTTCATCCGCGCTCCCCGCGATGGCGCGAGCGATGGGAAGAAGGCAACGAGGTTGCCGAGGCCCTGGTGATGGTCGCGCTGGACCTCCGCGGCCAAGGTCTGCCCGTGGTCGTGCTGACGGACATGAACGCGACTCCCACCGGCTGGCGGAGCCGGCACGTGTGCGCCGAGGCAAACCTGCTTCGAGCCAAGCCCCTGCTGGTCTGCGACGGCACCTACCCGGATGTGGTGCCCTGGAATCTCCGGACCCGGGAGAAGACGTCGATTCCGGCCCGCTGGCCGCTGAGTATCGCGATCGACGACGCCCTGATCAGTCCGGAGATCGACGTGACGGGCTGGAGGGTGGGGGGCTTTCCGGCCAGCACGGGCCTGAGGTCCGAGCATCGGCCGGTGACGATCGAGTTGCGGATTCCCGCCCCGGCGGCTTCGGTTTCGAACCAGAAGAGCCGATAAGCGTACATCACCGCAGCGGTAGCGCAGGTCGTGCGCGGGCGCTGCGTCCATCACCCGGCCTCACCCATGCACCTGTTCACACTCGCACAACAGCAGCACGTCTACGGCTTCGAAGGCCGCACCTCGGAAGTCATCTTCATCGGCGGGTTCGGCCTGATGGTGGTGGTGGCCATGCTCGTCGCGCGGATGAGCTTCCGCAACTGGCTCCTGGCCGGGATGCTGTTCGTGACGTGCATCGCCCCGTCGGTGGACACGACGGGCGAGCGGTTCAACCCGACGTGGATGTTCTGGACGCAGTACCACCACGCCGACCTGCATCTGGCGCTGGGGGTGTTTCTGAGCATCGTGGTCGCGGCCGGCGGCGCGCTCTCGCTGCGGCAGATTTCCGCGCAGGGCGTCATCCTGTTCTTCATGGCGATCTACGCCGGGCTCCTCCAGTTCTACCACGACGATGCGCAGACGGCCCTGGAAGCGATCGGATTCGCGATCGCGACCATTCCCTGCTTCGTGTTCGCAATCGGGAGAGCGGTCCGGACGCACGAGGGCGTGTGGGGGCTGCTGCGGACGATCATGTGGGTGAGCGTGCTGTGGGCGTTCTGCAGCTCCGTCCAGTTCGTCATCAACCCGAAGTACATGCTCAGCTGGGGCGGCCGCTTCTATGGGATGCTGGGCAACGCGCAGCACGCGGCGGTCATGGTCGCGCCGATGGCGGTGATCGCGCTGTGGCTGTCGATGAACGACACGGTGAAGCGGCGGAAGATCCTGTGGATCGCCCTGATCGCGATCAACATGCTGTTCCTCGGTTGGACGGGCTCGCGCACCGGCGGCATGATGTTCATCATCGGCGTCTCGGTCGTCCTCTACAGGCGTCTTGGGAGCGCGGTGCTGCTGATGCCCCTGGCCGCGCTGATGCTCTGGGGTCTGGCGTATCTGGCGGATGCGCTCTCGATCGATTCCAACCTGGCGCGGTTCCTCAGCACGGAGAACACCCGCCCGAGCGTGATCTCGAGCCAGTTGCACGCGGCACTGGAGAGTCCCCTTCTGGGCGTCGGCTGGCGCAACGACTTCATCGCGAGCGAGAACAGCTACTTCGGGGGCCTCGGCGCGTACGGGATCGGGTACTTCCTGCTCATCCTGTGCCTCGTGGGCGTGAGCATGTGGCAGTGCTTCAGATTCAATGTTCAGAAAAAGTGGATCGCGAGGGAGCACCGTCCGCTGATCGATCTGTTCACGGCGTTCAACCTGATGTTCTTCGCGGGCGCCACGTTTGAGGGCTATCTCCTGGCTCGCAGCTTCGTTCCGACGCTCATGCTGATGGTCTTCGCGGCCATCGGCCTGTGGATCCGCGACGAGATCGCCGCCAACCAGGCCGCGTCCGCGGACCACGCGATGCTGCAGGAAGAGCTCGAGTACGGCGAGATTCAGTTGGCCCACGAGTAGCCAGTCAGCCGGACCGCACGACGTCTTCGAAGGCGCTCATCCATCGAGCGGCCCATGCCTGGGCCGAGTAGGCGCGGGCCATCTCGCGTGATCGCCGTCCCAACTCGGGAAGCTCGTCGTGGTGCTCGTGCATCCACGCGAGGCACCGGGAAAGGGCCGCCGAATCGCCCGTGGTGGCGAGCAGACCGTTGGAGTATTCGCGCACGAGCTCGACCGCCGATCCGCACGCGTTGCTGCAGACTATGGGAAGGCCCGCCGCGCACGATTCGACGATGACCAGCGGCCACGGATCGAATCGGCTCGCGAGCACGAAAACCCCCCGCTGCTCGAGCAGGGCGGGCTGCTCCGTGGGCTGCACGAACCCGAGATCCTCGACGCCCTCGGCGCCTCTCAGGAGTGCCGCGTCCGGTCCGCGTCCGCAGCACACCAGCGGCCACGGGTCGGACACGTCTCGGCGATACTGGCGGTACGCGCTCACGAGCACGTCGAGGCCTTTCATCGGGTCGTAGCGCCCCATGAAGAGGAACGACCGCGGCCAACCCCCGGCCCGTGACAGACGACGCTCGTAGATCGGAGCGAACGAGTCTACATCCACGCCGTAGGTGCCGCGCCGGATCCTGCTCTCCTCGAAGCCGAGAAACCGGGCGAACTGGAAGCATCGCTCGCCGGTGACGAACACAAGGTCGCACCGGCGCAGCACGCGCCCGTGCCGCGCCTTGTTCATGTGGTCCTTCCACCACGTTTCCCGCGGCCGATCGATCGCCATGATCTTCTTCGCACCCGCAAGCCGGGGCGCGCTCGCGAGCGCCACGAACGCGGGCACGAACCATCCGTTGAGCACGATCACGTCCGGGCGGTGGGCCGCGACCACGTCCACGACGCCATCGGCCCGATCGAGACTTGCGGGCTCGACGAGCTCGATGGGCACGCCCTTGACCAAGCCAAGATCGAACGGCGTTGCGCCCGCCGGGTCGGGCCGCTGGGTCACGACGAGCAGGTCGTCGCCCATCCGCGCCGCCAAAGCGCGCCAGCACGCGGCCATGTATCCCGAAACCGAGTGCCAGACAATCGCTACGCGCATCCCTGCGGCGCTCCAGTGTTTCCGCGATCAGACTCTTGCACCGGCGCGCATCGCGAGCGCGCGCCCGTACATTTCCACGAACCTCGCAATGATACCGGCGGGCTCGAGTTCCCTCAGACACCAGGCCCGGCCTTTTCTGGCCATCGCCCGCGCCCGATCGGGATCGGCCAGCAACCCGCCGATCTCGCGGGCGACATCCTCCGGTGTCGGCTCGACGAGCACCGCGAGGCCTTCCCGCTCGAGCTGCGGCCAGAGGGCCACGCCCCGCGTCGTGATCACCGGCGTTTCCGCGGCCATCGCCTCAACCACGACGTATCCGAAGTTTTCCTGGCTGGAGGGCAGGACGAACACATCTGCGGCCTGGTACAGGGAGACCTTCTCCCGGCCTTTGACAAAGCCCGCGAAGAGAACCGCTTCGCCTAGTCCCAGTTCCTTCACCAGGCCGCGGAGGGACTGCTCGTACGCGTCGTCGCCGCCACCGGCGATCACCAGCCGCGTCGGTGTTCCGGTGTTCCGCAGCATCGCCGCGGCACGGACAAGGACCTCGACCCCCTTCTTCGGATGCAGACGGCTGAGGAAGAGCAGGGTCTTCTCGCCGGCGCGGAGGCCGAACTTGGCCCGTGCCTGCTCGGGGCCGGGCAGATCGCGGTAGTCGGCCAGATCGAACGGGAGCGGGATGACCACGCCTCGGCCGCGGGCGCTCCCGAACCACCTGCTGGCCTGGGAGAGCTCGGCCTCGGCGGTGCAATGGACCGCGGCGGCGCCCTCGAGCGCCCGGCGGGCGAACGCGGCGTGGTACACGCGCTTCTTGAGGGCCTTCTGGGCCATGCACCAGTCGTCGAGCATCCCGTGCGGGCTCCAGACGTAGGGCGTGCCGACGGCGCGGCAGACGGCCGCGATCTGCTCGTTGGAGGGAATCCACATGGCGTGGAGGTGGACGACGTCGGCGCCGGAGATCACGCCTTTGGCCTCGGCGAGCGCGCCGGACCCCAAGCGTCCGGCGAATCCCGGGGCGGCCAGGCGCACGACACCCGGAACACCGGGGCCGCCGACGGCGCCGCGCGACCACGAGGCCGGAACATCGCGGTCGTCGAAGGTCAGCAGGGCGACGCGATGGCCGGCCCGAGCGAGAGACTCCGAAAGGTCGAGCACGGCCCGGACCACGCCCCCATGGCGAAGATCGATCGCGCCCAGATAGTGCACGACCTTGAGCGTGCCGGGTGCATCGTGATGCGATGAGCTGTTGGTCGTCAAGCCGGCGTGGCCTCCGTGACACTGCTTCTCGGCATCGCGACGGCCTTCCTTGAGAATGAGGGAGGTTTCCGGCCGTCGGGCCTCAGTCCGCGGACGATCGCCTGGCCTCCGGCCCGTCGATCTCCCACCCGTGCTCGCGGGCGACCCGGACCAGCCGCTTGAGCACGAGCAGCATGCCGGAGAGTTGCTTGGTCGCCGACCATGCCCGCATCTGCTCGCGGTGGGGCGTGGCCGGAAGGCCGGTCCAGGTCTCGCCCGCCGGGACGTTGGACATGACGGCGCTCTTGGCGCCGATCCGCGCCCCGGGGCCGATGTTGATGTTGTCGGTGACACCGGAGGCCCCGCCGATGATCGCGCCGTCGCCGATGGTGACGCTCCCCGCGATCCCGGTCATGCCGCACACGATCGCGCACCGGCCGATGCGGCAGTTGTGGCCGACCTGCACGAGGTTGTCGATCTTGGCGCCGTCGCCGACGACGGTCGCGCCGAACTTGCCGCGATCGACGCACGCCCCGGCGCCGATCTCCACGCCGTTTCCCACCTGCACCGTGCCGATGTGCGGGATCTTGATCAGGCCCGGGCCCTGCGGGTCGGGCCGGTATCCGAAGCCGTCGGCGCCGATGCTCACGTTCGAGTGCAGCACGGTCTGCATGCCGATCGTGCACCGGTCGTACACCACGACGCCCGGGTGCAGCACCGAGCCGGCGCCGATCGACGTGCCCGCCCCGATTGTCACGCGGCCCATGAGCGTGGCGTGCTCTCCGATTCGCGCACCGGGGCCGATGATGCACAGCGGCCCGACCCGCGCCGTGGGGGCAACCTCCGCACGCGGATCCACGATGCTCGTCGGATGGATGCCGACCGGCGGCCGCTCCGGCCCGCGATCGAACAGCCCCAGCACCTTGACCATCGCGAGGTCGGCGTCGTCCACGTAGATCAGAGCCCGCTTCGACTCGTCGTGCCCCTGGATTTCGAGGCCGTCGGTCGCCAGCGCCGCCGCGGCCTTCGAGCCGGCCCACTGTGCGGCGAACTTCCGGTCGCGGATGAATGTCAGCGCCTGGCCCCCCGCCTGATCCATCGCGGCCAGATCGGTGATCGGGAGGTCGCCGCGGCCGACCAGCCGGCCCTTGACGGCCTGAGCGATCGACCCGGTGGTGTGTGTCGTGGACATCGCCGATTGTAGAGGGGCAAGGACCCGACAATCGCCGGCGCGGCCACCCCTACTCGGGCGAGTCCGGCGCGTTTGATCGTCTTCGCTCCCGGAAAAACTCTCTCAGGAGCTCGCCGGATTCGGCCGCCATCACGCCGCCGATCGGCTCGACGCGATGGTTCAGACGGGCGTCGGCCGTCAGCCGGAAGAGCGAATCGCACGCGCCGGCCTTCGGGTCGGCGCATCCGTAGACCAACCGGCCGATCCGCGCGTTCACGATCAGGCCCGCGCACATCGGGCAGGGCTCGAGCGTCACCACGAGCGTGCAGGCGTTGAGGCGCCAGTCGCCGATCGCGCCGGCGGCCTTGCGGATCGCGATGAGCTCGGCGTGGGCCGACGGATCACGCTGGGTGTGGCGAAGGTTGGCCCCCTCGCCGAGGACGTTGCCGGTTGCCGTCTCGTAGACGACCGCGCCGACGGGAATCTCGCCCATGGCCGCGGCCTGTGTGGCAAGCGCGAGGGCCCGCCTCATCATCGCGAGATCGGTCTGCGTCGGCTGCTCGGGCATGAGGAATGATTCGCGGGCAGTCTGGACCTCGCGGGGGGGAGCGCGTCAGACCGGCGGGGGCGATTCTCCGCCGTCCTTCGAGAAGAACTTGCCCGAGGCGACCCGCCGGGCGGGAAGGATCCAGAGCAGAATCAGCCCCAGCTCGAAGAGCGCGTACATCGACAGGAGCAGGAACACCATGCTCCAGAAGTCCGGCGGCGTGATCGCCGCGGCGATGAGCGTGCACGCGAGGATCGCGTACTTGCGGTATTTCGCGAGCCGCTGTCGGGGCAGGATGCCCGTCCACCCGAGGAGGAGCACGACCACGGGCGTCTGGAATGTCAGCGCGAAGGCGAGCGCAAACGTCAGCACGAGGCTGATGTACTCGGCGATCTTGTACTGCTGAACGACGAACGAGTCGGAGTGGAGCGGGAGGTTGAGGATGATCGGCGGCACGGCCAGCGCCCTGGCTTCGAGCGCGGCGTCGTTCGCCTTTCTCGCCTTCTCGAGTTCCTGGGTCGCCGCCGGATCGGGAATCGCCACGCGAACGGCGTCGCGCTCGGTGTTGATCCACATCTGCCCCGGCTTGGCGTCCTTCGGATCGCCCGCGAAGTATGGGAACACGGGAAGGTGAACGTCGGGGGCCATCTCGACGATCGGCGTCGGCGGACGGGAGAGCAGCGTCTCGTTGAAGTACACGAAGAACTGCAGGGCGATCGGCAGCATGATGTAGTACATGAACGCGACGCCCGCGATCGAGAAGAAGATGCTCAGCGGCGAGAGCACGTAGAAGAACCGGCGCTCCTTGGCGTACAGGCCCGGGGCGACAAACTTCCAGAGCTGGTAGACGATCCACGGGGCCCCGAAGACGACGGCGAGCACCATGCCGATCTTGAGGTAGGTCAGGAACCCTTCGAGCAGCTGGGTCGCCTGCATCGCCCCGCCGGCGACGTGCCGCTTCTTCAGTGCCGCGTCGAGCGGGAGCACCAGCCATTCCAGGATCTGGTGCCCGTACCACAGGCCGACGGCGAAGATCGGCACGACTCCCAGCAGGGCGAGGGCGAGCCGCCGCCGGAGTTCTTCCAGGTGGTCCCCGATGGACATGGGCTTGTCTTGGACGTCTTGCATGGGCTTCGCGGGCTCTGAAGCCCGCACCTGTATCGGAAAACGGTCAGCGTACGCGTTGTTCGTTCTCTGGCAGGGCGGACCGAAAGGCCGTTCCGCATGGCGAACACCTCTCCCGGCGGTTCGGTACACCCGATAACACCACAACGTCGGGAGCCCAAATCCGACGGATTTTCGCCGGTCAAACGTCCCGGTGTGGCAGAAGAGGTGCAGTGTGATCGACCCAGAGGCCCCCAGTCCGGCGGAGCTTGCCGGGCTCGAGGACCAGCGGCTTGTTCGAAGCGCCATCGGCGGCGACGAGTCGTCGCTGCGCGAGCTCTGGGCCCGACACAGGCGGTGGGTCGCGGCGGTGCTGCTGGCGCACATGCCGCGGGATGCCGAGTTGGATGACCTTCTTCAGGAGGTGGCGGTGGCGGTTGTGGCGAAAATCTCCGGGCTGCGTGACGAGGCGGCGTTCAAGCCGTGGCTCCGCGCGGTCGCGATGAGCATCGCCAAGACCACGGCCCGCCGCCGGACGGTCCGCAAGTCGGGCTGGCTGCGGCTGGTGAGCTACACCGGGCAGCGCGAGGATGAGCGGTCGCACGACGCCTCGTCGCCCGCGATGCGCGAGGGCCGCCGCCTGATGGAACTGTGCGCGGACCTCCCCGACGGCTATCGCGAACCGCTCCTGATGAAGTGCGTGCAGGACATGAGCTACAAGCAGATCGGCGACGCGATGGGCCTTCCCGACACCACGATCGAGACCCGGATCGCCCGGGCCCGCAAGATGCTGCGCGAGAGGGCGCTGCGGGCCGGCCTGGGCCCCGAGACCCCCGCCCCTTCGGATCAGGCCGGCGAGCGGAGCGCATCGCTCGCCGCAGGAGACACGCCATGAGCGAGACCAACCCCACCCACGCCGAGCAGCTCGACCTGCTCATCAGCCGCATCGTCGGCGCGGATGCCTCCGCGCAGGACTGGAGCGCGTTCAACACCCTGGCGGAGAAGTCGCCGGAGGCGTGGAAGCTGCTCGCCCAGGCCCAGCGCGACAACCAGTCGCTCTCGCTGGCCGTCGGCGTGGCGCTGCACGCGGCCGATCGCGTCGAGCTTCCATCTCGCGAGGTTGCGGATCGATTCCTGCGCGGGGGCGGGCGCGACCACGCCCATTCCGAGGCGTGGAGGCGCGTGCGTTCGGTCGGCGGCTGGGCGGTCGCCGCCATGCTCGCCCTCGCGATGATCGGCAATCAGCAGGGCGTCATCCGCCTGGGCGGGACGGCCCCGGCCAACACCGCGGGGATCTCGATTCCCGCCGGGTACTTCAAGGTCGCTTCCGACGATGATGCGCTGCAGTTGTACCGCGAGAAGGCCAGGCAGTCCGGACGCGACGTTGTCGGAGAAATGCCCGTTCTCCTGGAATCTCGCCCCTCCACGACGGGCAAGGGCTTCGAGGTCATCTATGTGAGGCAGTTCTACGAGAAGGCCCACGTCCAGGACCTCTACCGCTTCACGCAGGACGAGGCCAACCGGCCCATCGCCGTGCGAATCGCGGTGCCCGCCAGGCCCTCTCGCCCGGAGTAAGACCATCGCGGGCACGGGCCCGCCTGTTTCGAAGGAGTCCGTCATGAATCGTCTGCTCAAGCTTGCGCCCGCCATCGCCATGATCGCGCTCGCCGGCGCTCCGTCGTTCGCCCAGCCCACCGTCGTCACGATCGATCCCGCCCAGACCGAGACCTCCGTCTCGTCGATGTGGTCCATGTCGAGCACGGAGAACGGCCGGACCATCAAGCTCGAGGGCCGCAACGGCGTGGTCTCGGCCGAGGTCGACGGCAACGCCGTTCCCGCCGACCGCATCGTCCGCGAGGGGAACACAGTCAAGATCAAGGACGACAAGGGCGAGGTGATCTACCAGACCGAGGTTCCCAGCCTCGACGCATCCACCCAGACGTTTTCGATCAAGGGCCGCTCGCCGACGCTCTGGTGGGGGAATCCCGGCACGATCTCCGGCTTCGGGTCTCGCTCGGGCAGTGCGCCCTCCGCCGTGCTGCACGCCGACGCCGAGCTTCCCAAGGTCATGATCGGCGTGCAACTTCTCGATCCTGATTCCTCGCTCCGCGGCCACCTTGGCCTGAAGGAGGGCGAGGCCACGCTCATCGGGGCGACCTACGACGGCCTTCCGGCCGCACAGGCCGGCCTCGAGCCCTACGACATCATCGTCGGCATCGACGGCAAGACGCCGGCGGGGCCGGAGGATGTCCGCCTGGCGCTCCACGGGCTCGAGCCCGGCAAGACAATCTCGCTCGACGTGATCCATCGCGGCCAGAAGAAGACCGTCACCATCACCCCCGAGAAGTACGACCGCGACAAGCTCGACAGCGCGAAGGTGAACGCGATCGCCGCGGCCACGGGCACGCCGAGCGCATCGGCCCTGGGTGGCAATCCGTTCGCGTGGAACATCCAGCCGGGCACGACCCCGATCGTCGGGATTCCCAAGAGCGGCAAGGCCCTGACGATTCTCCCTCCGTCGCCGGGGATGAACGGCGTGTGGGACGCCCAGGCCATGGCCGAGCAGATGCGCCAGATGGTCGCCCAGGCCCAGCAGCAGGCCGAGGTGGCCCGCCGCCAGGCGGAGGAGATGCGCCGGCAGATGGACAAGCAACTCCGCGGCCAGATCGGGCCCCCCGCCCCCGGCGCTTCCGGCGACCTGCAGGATCAGATGAACGAGATGATGAAGGAGATCAAGTCGCTCCACGATCGCCTGGACCAGCAGAACAAGCCCAAGTCCGACGACAAATCGGAAGGCCGCAGCTGACCCGCCGGCCGGCTCCCGCACCTTCGAAGCACCTCTTCGCGGCCGCCCGGGAGAATCGAAACCATCCCGGGCGGCCGTGATCGTTCGACGGGCCGCCGACGGCCTTCGGGACCTGCGGGAGTACAATCACGCGGCTGATCGATCGTTACCGACCCCCTCGACCCCACACGGCTGGCCGCGAGCACAAGGCTCGCGGCCGGCTTCTTTTTCCGGGTCTCCGCAACAACTCCGCTCGTGGCCGGTAGCGATTCGGCCGATTCGTCTACGATCAATGTCTCGCCAGTTTGCAGGAGTTCCCATGCCCGACCCGCTCGCCCACGCCGCCGCGCCCATCTCCAAGGCCGATCCTCAGCAGTCCGTCGCGCAGGTCCGCGAGGCCTACGACAAGCTGCGTGAGCAGATCCACAAGGTCATCGTCGGGCAGGACGCCGTGGTGGACCAGATCCTCATGGCGATGTTCTGCCGCGGCCACGCGCTCATCGAGGGCGTGCCCGGGCTGGCCAAGACGCTGCTGATCTCGACGATCTCGCGGACGCTCAGCCTCGGCTTCTCGCGCATCCAGTTCACGCCGGACCTGATGCCCAGCGACATCACGGGCACGGAGGTCATCGAGGAGGACAAGGCGACCGGCGTGCGCGAGCTGCGCTTTGTCAAGGGCCCGATCTTCGCGAACGTCATCCTCGCCGACGAGATCAACCGCACGCCGCCCAAGACGCAGGCGGCCCTGCTGGAAGCCATGCAGGAGCACCAGGTCACGGTGGGGGGGATGCAGCACAAGCTGCCGCAGCCGTTCTTCGTGCTGGCGACGCAGAACCCGATCGAGCAGGAGGGCACCTACCCGCTGCCGGAGGCCCAGCTCGACCGCTTCATGTTCAACATCCGCATCGGGTATCCCACGGCCGAGGAAGAGGCGGAGATCGTCCGCCGAACCACCTCCGGAAACCGCGGCACGCCCGAGGCCGTGCTCACCGCTCAGGACATCCTCGCCGTGCAGGACCTCGTGCGCATGTGCCCGGTCGCCGACCACGTGATCAAGTATGCGATCCGGCTGGTGCGTGCGACGCGCATCAACGAGGCCGTTGAGGGCATGGCGGAGCGGCCCAAGCTCATCAAGTCGTACGTCGGCTGGGGCGCGGGGCCGCGGGCCAGCGAGTACCTCATCCTCGCCGCCAAGGCCCGCGCGATCCTCACCGGCTCGTACCACGTCACGCCGGATCACATCCGCGAGGTCGCCAAGCCCGTGCTCCGGCACCGCATCCTCACGAACTTCAACGCCGAGGCCGACCAGGTGACCACCGACGCCATCATCGACAACATGCTCAAGGAGATCCCCGTCGAGGGCGCCTCCGCGGCCGAGAAGAAGCAGATGGACGCGGTGATGCGCTGATGCGGCCGCGCCCGTGCCTCGCGTGATCAGGCGCCCTGCGGAGCCAGGCCCGGAAGCTGCGGGACGGCCGTGGAATCGCCGTTCGCGTCTCGCTTCTCCGCCATCGGCGGCGGCATGGTTCCCGAGGCGATGCGTGAGAGCTTGTCGCGGTAGAGCAGCTCGATCATGTACTCGTAGACCGACATCATCGTCGCCATGTGCAGGCCGGCCAGGCGGTCCTGCACGCCGCGGCGGAGCAGGTACATGTAGAAGAATCTCAGCAGGGGCTTGAGGGGCGTGCGCGGCCAGATCTCGCGTCGCAGGTACTGGCGGTACTTGAGCGTGTGGCTGAAGAGCTGCTTGGCGCTCGCGCCCGCCTCCTGGCCGAACTTGAGCTTGACCCACTCGTCGGACTCGAGATCGGCGTAGCGGATGTGCTTGCGGATCCACTCGTGCACGCTCTCGCCGCGGATGTGCAGCATCTCCTCGCGCAGGTAGTTGGTCGGGCCGTCGCAGACCATGTGCTCGTGCACGGAGCGATCCTCGTAGCGGCACGTGCCCCGCCGGAAGAAGCGGAGGTTCCACGAAGGGAACAGGCCGCCGTGGCGGATGGCGCGGGCCATGAAGAGCACGACGCGGTTGACGAAGTAGCCGTCCGCGCCGGGCCGCTCGATCGTCCGCAGAACCTCCTCGCGCAGGGAGGGCGTGATCCGCTCGTCGGCGTCGAGGATGAAGACCCACTCCCCCTTGAACGGAAGGTTCTCGAGCCCCCAGTTCTTCTGGCGGGCGTAGCCGAGAAACTTCTGCTCGACGACGGTGGCGCCGGCCTCACGCGCGATCTGCTGCGTTCCATCCGTCGAGAGCGAGTCGAGCACGAACACCGGGCCAAGCGAGAGCGCGTTCTGCACGGTGTCGCGGATCACGGCCGCCTCGTTGAGCGTCGGGATGAGCACCTCGACTCGCCCGCGCGAGGCGTTGAGCACGCCCATGGGGTTGTGCGGGCCGCGGGGGGAGAGACCGGGAGGCGCCGAGCCGTTCGAGGTTGGGGCGCGGGCCGGTTGCGCGGGAACCGCCGACGACGTTCCCGGCCGTTCGGCGAGCATCCGCTCGACGAGCCTGTTCGTGGCGTTCGCCCAGGTTCGGGCCCGCTCCTTGATCTTGAGTTCCGTCCAGTATTCGTACGAAGAGATCATCGCGCAATAGCGGAATCCGGCGACGCCGTCGAGCACGCCGAGACGCGCGGCGTAGTTGTAGAGAAACCGCCACATCGCCCGGCCGTGCATGAAGTAGGACAGGTTCTTCCAGGCGCGGCGCTTGGAGACGTGGTCTCCCCGCCAGAGCTGCCAGAAGCGCGGCCTTCCCTGAGACCGGATGAGCATGGCCTCGTCGGCCTCGCGCGTCGAGTAGTCGTTGTGCTTGTAGAACCACTCCAGCAGGCCCTTGGAGAAGTTGTAGTGGATGTAGGGCGTCTTCAGGACGCCGATCTCGCCCGTCGTGTCCTCGCGCTGGCCATGGCCGAAGTCCATGAACCGGCACTGGCCGTGGCGGAACAGCCGCACCTGGTAGGACGGATATCCGCCCGACCATTTCAACCACTTGCCCATCAGGATCATCTTGCTGGGGCACTGGAAGCAGGAGTACCTCGCGCCCGGCCCGCTCATCCCGTCCTCGCCGAGAAGGGTGAGCATCTCTTCGAGCAGTTCCGGCGTGAAGCGCTCGTCGGCGTCGAGATGGAAATGCCACGGGTGCTTGCACGGGATGTTGTCGATCGCCCAGTTGCGCTGGTCGCCGAAGGACTTGAACTTGTTGAAGTGGACCGTCGCCCCCATGGCCCGCGCGATGTCGCAGGTCTTGTCCTTCGAGCCCGAGTCGAGCACGTGCACATCATCGCACCACGCGCACGAGGCGAGGCAGTCGCGGATGTTGCCCTCCTCGTTGTAGGTGAGGATGACGACGGAGATGGGAAGACCGCCCCGCCCTCCCGCGGGATCGAGCACCGGCCGCTGGCCCGGATGCGACGGACGACCCGTCGCGGCCGGGGCATGGCCCGGGGGTGTCGATCGCCCCGGCGTGGAGGGCGATTGAAGAGATGGAACGGCCTGAGGGTCGGTCATGAAGGTGCGCTGGCGAGTCGATGAATCACAGGAGATCCGTACGATAGATCGACCCGGTTGAGCGTGTTCTCTTCTCCTCGGGCAGATTATCGGCCCACCTATGGCCCAACAACTCTACGATCATGTTCGAAAGGGGGTCTCGCCGCATTCGCTCAAGAACCGGCTCGGGCGGTTTTTGTGGAAGGGTGTCCACGCCGTGCTGGTGAGGCCAACCCCGCGGTTCATGCACAGGTGGCGCAACCTGGTGTACCGGATGATGGGGGCCAAACTGCATCCAACCGCCCGGATCTATCCCACCACCAAGGTATGGGCCCCGTGGAACATCACGATGGGTGAGATGGCGTGCCTGGGAGACATGACCGACATCTACTCGGTCGCGCCGATCACCGTCGGGGCGCACACAACGGTCTCACACTACTCTTTTCTCTGCGCGGCCAGCCACGATTTCGAGGACCCCAACTATCCGTTGACGACCGCGCCGATCACGCTCGGAGAGCACGTGTGGATCGCGGCGGACGTGTTCGTCGCTCCGGGAGTGACGATTCCCGATGGCGTCGTCGTCGGGGCTCGCTCGAGCGTGTTCGCGAGCGGCCTGCCGGCGTGGCACTTGTGCGCAGGGAATCCCGCAAGGCCGATACGGCCGCGCGAGTTCAAGCGCGATAGCGGAGCGAAGCAGGAGATCACCGGCTCGGATCCGGCGTGATATGGTTCGGCGTGTGGGCCGCCACCCGGCCCGAGGAGTTCCCGGCATGCTGCTTTCCTGGAGGCCGGTTGTCAAGCTGCGCAACGTTGCGCGGTCTGTCGGGCTGACTCGGCTGATCGCCAGGCTCGGCTACTCCGCCCGATACGAGGAGCGATTCGGCAGGGCGCTGATCGGATCGATCCGTCCGGGGGACGTCGTCTGGGATGTCGGGGCGAACATCGGGTTCTATGCCGCGCAGTTTGCCGAGCGGGTCGGACCGTCGGGGACGGTGGTTGCCTTCGAGCCGGTCCCCCAGTGCTTTCGCGAGCTCTCGCGAGCCGTCGCCGGCGCGAGCAACGTCCGCCTGGTGAACGCCGGGCTCGGCAGTGTCTCGGGGACCGTGCGGTTCGACGTCGGCGATGGTTCGGTGCACCAGAACGCGCGCGTGCTCGAGGGATCCGCGGCGCCGGGGACGACGGTGCTCGAGCTTCCCATCTACAGCGGGGACGAGGCCGCGGCCTCTCAGGCCCTCCCGCATCCCACGCTCGCCAAGGTGGACGTCGAAGGATTCGAGCTCGACGTGCTCCGCGGCATGTCCGGCCTGCTTGGATCGGAGCGTTGTCACGACGTGTTCGTCGAGTTGCACTTCGGCGTTCTCGCCAAGCGTGGCCAGCCGGGGGCGCCCGACGAGATCGTCCGGCTGCTTCGAGACCTCGGCTAC
>DASZWV010000075.1:0-4161 GCA_035546115.1 Phycisphaerales bacterium | reverse complement strand
TCGAAGAGCTCACGGCGGATGCAGCGGTCTGGGTGCTCGCCCCGGTTGCGCTTGCCGCCGAAGCAGGTCAGCAGGCCGGGCGCATCGCGTGCATCGGCGGGCCGGCGCTCGAGGAGGTAGCGCCCGGCGGAATCGCGGAGGATCGCGCAGCAATACCGCGGCCAGTGCGCGGGATCGGCGGGACGATCGTCCAACCCATCCCGCGCGGCCGGATCCACCGCGAGCGGATCGGCGGAAGCGCTCATTTCCTGGGCGGCTCGCTCGCGGGCCCGGCGGCGCCCGGTGGCGACGGCGGGGCGCTGGGACCTTCGGGCAGAACGCTCGGGCCGCCGATGGTCTCGGGCAGTTTCATGGAGAGTCGGACCGCCTCGGTGAGGTCGGCGTCGGCGGGGGCCATGACCACGGGCCGCGCGAGGAAGTCTTCGACGAGCTGGTTCGGCTCGCGGGCGCCGGACATGTCGCCCTTTTTCTGGGCGATGATGTAGGTGTAGCCGCCGGCGGTGGCGAGGCGCTTGGCCTCGGCGGTGACCTTCTGGTAGGCGTCGTAGAACTGGCCGACGACGAAGGCGGAGTAGCCGGCCGCGAGCTCGCCCTTGAGCTGGTTGTAGGGCTGGAGCTTGGATTCGAACTCCTGGGCGCTGGCGTTGTATTCCTTGAGCTTCTCCTTGACGGTGGGGTCCTGCGAGTCGGCGCCGGTCAGTTCCTCGCGGAGCTTGGTGTTCTTCTGGTCGATGGTGCGGAGCTCCTCCTCCATCGGGGCGAGGCGGGCCTTGATGCGCTCCTGTTCGATGGCCTGCGCGGGCTTGTACTGGTCGCCGGCGACCATGACCTGGACGAGGGAGTAGATATCGCAGGTGGCGATCTTCGCGGCCTCGGGCGCCGGGGCCGGCGCGGTGGCGGCCCTTGGGCTGGCCGTCGCGACCGAGCCGAACCGCAGGCCAGCGGACTGGCCCACGACGGCCATGAGGGCAACGGCGAGGGCCGCGTACGCAACAAATCGTTCTGAGCGGTGCATTTGGTGCTTCCTTTGTCCCCCGGCGAACTGTATCAGGACAACTCGGCGCGAACGATGGGCCTCGCGATTTCCGGATCACCCTCCATACCGTCCGGCGTGCCCGAGAGCCTTGACATCCATGGACTTAGCGCCCGGCTGGCCGGCTGCATGGCGGCGGATGCGCGCCGCATCCATGCGCGGCTGCGCGGGCTGGAGAGGCACTCGGCGCACGGCGAGGTGCGCGGGCCCGCGAGGGCGAAACAACTGGAGTTCATCGCCGCGGAGATCGACCGCTCCGAGGCTTTGGTGGCGGCCCGGCGTGCGGCGATTCCGGCCATCACCTATCCGGCGGACCTTCCCGTGGCGGCGCGGCGGGAGGAGATCATGGAGGCGATCCGCGAGCATCAGGTGGTGGTCGTGTGCGGGGCGACGGGGTCGGGGAAGACCACGCAGATTCCCAAGATGCTGCTGGAACTGGGGCGCGGGACGCGCGGGTGGGTCGGCCACACGCAGCCTCGGCGGATCGCGGCGCGCTCGGTCGCGGCGCGGATCGCGCAGGAACTGGGGACGCGCCTGGGCGAACGGGTGGGGTTCAAGGTGCGGTTCACGGACCAGACGAGCCCGCGCTCGCTCGTGAAGCTGATGACCGACGGCATCCTGCTCGCGGAGACGCAGAACGACCGGTACCTGAGCCAGTATGACACGATCATCATCGATGAGGCGCACGAGCGCTCGCTGAACATCGACTTTCTGCTGGGGTATCTGCGGCAGCTTCTGCCGCGGCGGCCGGACTTGAAGGTGATCATCACGAGCGCGACGATCGATCCGGAGAGCTTTGCGACGCACTTTGAGGAAGGAGGAGGGCGGAGGGGAGAAGGGGGGAGGGAAAGCACGCAAGACAACCAAAGCACAGGGGCGAGGACGCCCCTGCCACGGGGGACGGTTCCGATCATCGAGGTCAGCGGGCGCACGTACCCGGTGGATGTGCGCTATCACCCGCTGGAGGCGCAGAACCCGGATGAGGAGGATCTCAACACCGAGCAGGGCATCCTCCGCGCCGTCGATGAGCTGAGCCAGGGCGTTGAGCATGATCCGACCGGCGGGGGCGACATCCTGGTGTTCCTGCCGGGCGAGCGGGAGATCCGCGAGACGGCGGAGGCGCTTCGCAAGCATCCGCTGAGGCCGGCGCACCGGGTGGACGTGATTCCGCTGTATGCGCGGCTCTCGGCGGATGAGCAGCAGCGCATCTTCGATCCGGCGCCGGGGCGGCGGCGGATCATCCTGGCGACGAACATCGCCGAGACGTCGCTGACGGTGCCGGGGATCAGGTATGTGATCGACTCGGGGGTGGCGCGGATCAGCAGGTATTCGCCGCGGATCAAGGTGCAGCGATTGCCGGTCGAGAAGATCAGCCGGGCGTCGGCGAACCAGCGGGCCGGGCGGTGCGGGCGGACCTCGCCGGGCGTGTGCGTCCGGCTGTACTCGGAGGAGGACTTCAACGCGCGGCCGGAGTTCACGGATCCGGAGATCCTGCGCACGAATCTGGCGAGCGTGATCCTGCGGATGAAGGCGCTGGACCTTGGGGATATCGAGGACTTTCCGTTCATCCAGTCGCCCGGGCCGCAGGCGGTGCGCGATGGGTACGACACGCTGCTGGAGATCAATGCGCTCGAGAGCGGCGGGCTGCGGATGGACCTGACGCCGATCGGGCGGCGTCTGGCGCGCCTGCCGGTGGATCCGCGATTGGGGCGCATGCTGCTCGCGGCGGATGCGGAGGGGTGCCTTGCGGAGGTGCTCGTGATCGCCGCGGCGCTGGCGACGCAGGACCCGCGGGAGCGGCCGATCGAGAAGCAGGCGGAGGCGGATGCGGCGCACGCGCTGTTCCGCGAGGAGGGTTCGGATTTTCTGGGCCAGCTTCGGCTGTGGCGGGAGCTGCACAAGCAGCAGAAGCAGCTTTCGGGCGGGCAGTTCCGCAGGTGGTGCCGGCAGCACTTTGTCTCGTATCTGCGGTTCCGCGAGTGGCACGACGTGCATACGCAGCTTCGCGAGCTGCTGTCGGAGATGGGGTTCACGCCCGAGGCGCGGCACGCGAAGGCGGAGCAGATCCACCGGGCGCTCCTGACCGGGCTGCTGTCTTCGATCGGCCGTCGGCACAAGGGGGGCGGGGGGGGCGGGCCCGAGGCGTCGGCCGAGCCGGGCGATTATGACGGTGCACGCGGGATCAGGTTCGGCATCTTTCCTGGCTCGGTGCTGTTCAAGAAGACGCCGACGTGGGTGATGGCGGAGGAGATCGTGAAGACGACGCGCACGTATGCGCGGACGGTGGCGTCGATCTCGCCCGCGTGGATCGAGCCGATCGCGCAGCACCTGGTGAAGCGGACGTATGCCGATCCGCAGTGGGATCCGCAGCGTGCGGAGGCGATCGTGCACGAGACGCAGACGCTGTATGGGCTGGAGATTGTCGCGAGGCGGCGGGTGCCGCTGGCGCCGATCGATCCGGGTGCGGCGCGGGCGCTGTTCATTCAGCACGCGCTGGTGGGCGGGGAGTATCTGACGAACGCGCGGTTCTTTGAGCACAACCACGGGCTGGTGCGGCGGGTGCGGCACATGCAGGAGAAGGCCAGGACGAACGATCTGCTTGCCGATCAGGCGTCGCGGTTCAAGTTCTTTGATGACCGGCTGCCGCCGGAGATCGTGAGCGGCGTGCGGTTCGAGGGGTGGAGGCGCAAGGCCGAGGCGCGGGAGCCCGCGCTGCTGATGATGCGGAAGGAGGATGTGCTCGCGAGCGGGGCGGTCGAGCCGCCCGCGGAGCAGTTTCCCGATTCGATCGCGATGGACGATGACACGCACCGGTTTCCGCTGGAGTACAAGCACGATGTCGGGAGCGCCGATGACGGCATCACGATCATCGTGCCGGAGGGGATGGTCGGGGCGCTGACGCAGCGCCGGCTGGACTGGCTGGTGCCGGGCGTGGTGCGCGAGAAGGCGGAGGCGCTGATGCGCGAGCTTCCCAAGGCGATGCGGGCGAGCCTGGTGCCGATCCCGCAGACGGCGGAGGCGGCGGCGATGCGGATGAGGTTCGGGCACGGGGAGTTCGTCGAGTCGCTCACTGGCGCGCTTCGCGAGATGACGGGCGTGTTCGTCGCGCGGGAGCATTGGCAGCCGGA
>DASZWV010000074.1:0-4607 GCA_035546115.1 Phycisphaerales bacterium | reverse complement strand
CGCATCCTTGGGCTCGGCCATGTGCGCCACGCCCACGAGGAGGAAGTAAGCGCCGGTGCAGCAGCCGCCCACGACTATGGAGAGCTTGATCAGCAGCGCGCTTCGGTGCGCTGGGGCTGTCTTTCCCGCTGCGCCTTTGTCGGTGTCCATGCACCCTCCAAGCGGCAACCCTGCAGCCCTCAGCATACACGGGACCTTCCGGTTCGACACCTCGACCGCCAGAAAGGCTCGTGCGCCTGGGTTTGGCAGATTCAGTCGAGAGACGAGATCGATCATCCCCGGGTGCGCGCGGCCAACCCTCGCTCCGCTCGAACGGAATCCGGGGAAGGGCAGCACAGCGCGCGGGGGCGGCGCGACCACACGCCACGCCCGGATCGCGCGACCGGCAAATACCATTTCCGTTCGGGCGGGGCGAGGGGACGGGGGTGGTGTGCGCGCGAGGCCTTGGTTCGTGTGTCGTGCCGCCGACCGCAGCTTTGGGCGGTCGGTGGCTCCTCCCTCGACAACCAAGGCACACCGACCGCTCAGAGCCGCGGTCGGTGGTACGGTCGAGGCCACCTGCCGTCCATCCGTGGACTGTATTTGCTCATCCCGACAATCTGCCACGCCGAGAAGACCGCGCCAGCAAACCCAGTCATCTATTTGGGCAGGGCTCAGTAGCATCAGCGTAGCGGCTGATGTATTGTTCGCGTCACTAGCATCACGAGCGTGGTCGCAATCGCGACCGCTGCCATCACGACATCAAAGCATGTGACCGCCCTCACTGTGCGCGGAAACTCCGGTATTCGCGAGCGCCACACGGGAGCATAAAGGTGGAGATACACGTACGCCAAGAACGCGGCGGCGCCAAACACGAAGGCACAATCGCGAGCAACCTCGGTGTATTTCGACAGAGTCCATACCCAGGGTGCTACCGGCAGAGGTTTCCCGTGCGTCCACAACAAAAACGGCTTGTGTAGTGGATAGACCGTGCCACCGATAAGATTGGTCAGCAGAAGTGCCCATAGGAGCGGTGGCAAGGACACCAGTACCGCTAGGGCGACCATGTCTTTGCGAGGTTTTGCCCGGGCATTGAACGTGCCCCATCGTACTTGCAGATTACTCATGGGATGAGGTCCAAGCCGAAAAGGAAAGCGCTTGCTCCGTTGGCTCGCATGGATTCCCGTGCGTATGCACGAACGTCGGACGGAACGGTCGAAGGATGCGCCAGATGCATGATCCAATCAAAGTCGGCGTCCCCGAGCCCGCTCAACTGATCCGCCCACGACTAATCGAGAGAATGGAACTCCAGCGGTCGTCGATCGCTTGAACCTTCGCACGAAGTGCAGAGCAGACGCTGGAGAAAGGGAGACATAGGCCTGTTGTGGAGCGGTTGCGAATAGTGCTTCCGATCCTTCTCGATGTCGGGGAGCTGCGTGTAGAACTCGTCCTGCTTGGTCGCCTTGGCGGCGTGCAGGCTGCGATTGAGGGGCTTGGACCGAACCGTTGCGGCTCCGGGTTTGGCGGACCGAGCGGGCTTGGCCACTACGCGTTTGGATGCCATTCTCCCCAGGGCGGCGATCGTACCGCGCAGAGCCCGAACGGGCAAACCGGCCCCGGCGATGGACTGCAACCGTTTCCCGCCTGAGACCCCCACCAGTCAAGGGGACCCTGCGGCACTTCCCCTCCCCTCAACTGTCCATAACGACTTTTCCTCTCATCCCCGGCAGGGGGAGGGCATTGGGCTCGTCGATCTCCCTGCCCGGCTTGGATGGGCAAATCCGCCCTTCCCGCCAGGGAACCCACACCATGGCCACAGTGCCAGACAAGATCAATGACAAGATCGCTTTCTTCGAGCAGCGCATCAGTTCCTGGTCGCTGACGCCAACGGCTATCGGGCTTAATGCAGCCCAATGCACGGCCCTGGCATCGGCGATCGTGAACGCCCGGAAGTCTTATACCGACGCCCAGGCCGCGCGCATCGCCGCCAAGAACGCCACCGTCAACCAGACCTCGATGGTCCGCCTCATGGCGACCCTCGGCGCCGACGCCATCCGCTTCATCCGCGCCTACGCCGAGAGCCAGCCCACGCAGGATGCGATGGACGCCGTCTTCCAGAAGGCCTCCATCGATCCGCCCGCCCCGCCCACACCCGCCGGCGCGCCCGACGCCCCGAAGATGGTCACCGCCGACCCCAACGCCGACGGCACCGTCACCATCAAGTGGAAGGGCTCCACCGCCAACCAGACCTTCTTCAGCATCTGGCGCAAGATCGGCAACTCGACCACGTGGATGCAGCTCTCCAGCGTCGCCACCAAGTCGTTCATCGACACCACCGTGCCCGGCGGAACGCCGACCGCGACCTACTTCATCCGCGCCCAGCGCAACAACCAGGTCTCGCCCGCGAGCGATGAGGCCGTTGTGAACTTCGGCCAGGCGCTGGCGGCGTGAGGAAAAGCGCAAAGTACAAAGTGCAAAGCTGCAAATGAAGGCAGAGGCGGCCCCGGGCTTGATGGCTCGGGGCTGTTTCTTTGAACTTTGCACTTTGAACTTTGCAGTTTCCCCTCCCTCAGATCCACCGGTCCTCCCACTTCATCCCCTCGGCCAGCTGCGCCGATTCGCCGCGCTCGAGCATGCCCGCGACGGGGTACGCGCAGTAGTCCAGCGAGAACGAGCCCGCGGGGCGGTGGTTGCCGCTCAGGCCCAGGCCGCCGAAGGGGAGCTTGCTGCTGGCCCCCGCCGTGCCGGTGTTCACGTTCACGCAGCCCGCGCGGCACTCGAACAGGAACCGCTCGGCGGCTTTGAGGTCCTTGGTAAAGATGCTCGCGGCCAGGCCGTAGCGCGTGGCATTGCACTGCTCGATCGCGGCGTCGAAGTCGCGGGCGACGCTGATCCGCAGGAGCGGGCCGAAGACCTCCACATCCGCCCCACCGCCCGCATCCTTGGAATCCGCCGCGATGAACTTCGGCACCTGCACGATGCCGGGCGAGAGGTACCAGCCCTTCCCCGGAAGATCGAGCGGCTTGGACTCCAGCAGCGTCTCTCCCCCACTGCCCTTCTTCATCCACGCCTTCTGGGCGCTGAGCACGGCCGTGCGGGCCTCATCGGTGATGATCGGGCCTGTGAACACCCCGCCGGGCTTGGTCGATCGCGGCGAATCGATCACGAGCGACCTGGCCGCGTTCACGATCGCCGGGATGAGCTTGTCGGCGATGTTCACGTGCAGGATCGCCCGGCGCGTGCACGTGCACCGCTGGCCGGTGGTGTTGAAGGCGCACCGGACGATCTCGATCGCGGCCTGGCGCAGGTCGGCGTCGGGCATGACGACCGCCGCGTTGTTGCCGCCCATCTCCAGGGCGAGGATGCGGCCCGGGCGGTCGAGGTTCGCCTGCGTGATCTTGCGGCCCACGGGCCAGGAGCCGGTGAAGAGGATGCCGTCGAGGTCGTCGTGGTTCACCAGGGCCGCGGCGATCTCGGCGCCGCCCTGCACGAGGTTGATCACGCCCGCGCCCTTGTTCGGCGCGCCCTCCATCAGGAGCGCCTCCTGGAAGAGCTCGGTGAGGATCTGCCCGACCCCCGGGGCCTTGTCGCTCGGCTTGAAGACGATCGTGTTGCCCATCGCGAGGGCCGGCACGATGTGGCCGTTGGGCAGGTGGGCCGGGAAGTTGAACGGGCCGAGCACGGCCATCACGCCGTGGGGCTTGAACCACGCCCGCCCGGATTTCTGCGGGCCGAGCTCGAACTCGAACGGCTGCACGCGGTTGAGCGCGCCCAGGGGCGAGGCGTCGAGCGTGATGTCCACCTTGCTCGCCAGCGCGTGCGCCTCGCCCTTGGCCTCCCACATCACCTTGCCCGTCTCATCGCAGATGATGTCGGCGACCTGACCCCCCCGCTGCTTGCACAGGTCGGCGAACCGCTTGAGCACGCGGAAGCGGTTGTCGCGACCCCACGCGGCCCACGCGGGAAAGGCCTTGCGGGCCGCCCCGACCGCTTCGCTCACGTGTTCGAGCTGCGCGTTGCCCGACCAGATGATCTGCTCCGGGCGGGCCGGGTTGTGGCTGGCGATGTGGTGCGGGCTGGGCTTGGCCAGGGCCGCCCAGTCGCCGCCGATCAGGTCGCTCGGGGGGTGCTTGAGGGAGGCGTGCTTGAGGGCGAGGGCGGAGGTCATTGGGCGAGGGTACACCCGGCGGAAACGCGGCGCGACCGTTTCCCGCTCGCTCGGGCGCCGCTCGGCGGGGGCGTGCCGCGCTCCGGCACGGCCCTACCGCGGGCTCGCGGCCGCGGCGGCGGGCTTGCCGCCCTTCCTGGACTCGTGGGATTCGGGAATCGGCGTGTACCCGAGAAGCGCCCCCGGCGCGACGCCCAGGGCCTCGCGGTCGTCGGCGGAGAGCCGCAGGCCATCCGCGGCGGATTCGCAGCGCGTCTGCAGGGCGCGGAACTCTCCCTCGGGCGAGAGCGTGCTGACGATCGCCGTTGCGCCCGCCCCCTCTCCCGCGGCGAGGGGCGTCGGGCCGAGCTTGATGCGCCGGGTGTCGCGCACGAGCGAGACCTCGTCGGTCTTCGCCTCGAGCGTCGGCCCGCCGTCGAAGCAGTCGACCAGATCCTTGTACGCAAAGCCGAGCTTCTCG
>DASZWV010000073.1:0-2251 GCA_035546115.1 Phycisphaerales bacterium | reverse complement strand
AGGTGATCGTACGCGCTTCGGCGTGGGGAGAGTTCAGCCGCCGATCATGACGGTCGGAACGCCGGGGCCGACGACGGAGCCGCCATGGGCGCAGGTGTCTCCGATGCGGGCGGCGGGCTTGAAGCAGATCATGACGGTGGCCGAGCCCTTGACGATCGAGTCGCAGGGGACGGGGCCGGCGGGAAGGGTGCAGATGCACATGTCGCCGACGACGGCCGCGGGCTTGTTGCCGATCATGACCGTCGCGGCGCCCGGGCCGATGTCGGCGCCGCCGACGTGCGGGACGGGCGCGCCGGGGGGGACGGGCGTCTGCATGGGGCAGAGATGGTTGTCACCGACAACGGAGGCTGGGGGCATGGGGAACCTCGGGGTGGATCACCAACCGGAGACGCGGACGACCTTGCCCGTGACGTGCTCGATGGCGAGCTCGGTGTAGGCGGGAGAGTTTGGGCCATGGAAACCGACCAGCCAGACGACGGCGTCGACCGGACGGGCGCCGGCGATCGGGCTGAGAGCGGTTTCGATGATGCACTTGTGGGGAGTGTCCGGGCGGGCGCCGGCCGGGACGCCCGACGCGGTGCGCTCGGCCTCGGCGATTTCGAGGGCTCTCTGGGCGGAGATGCCGGATTGTTCCAGCAGCGCGGGAGCGATGGCGCGCCAGCGCCTGGCCACGGCGAAGACCTTGCCGCTCCAGGCGTTCACGGAGACGGTGGTGTGATCGTCCTCGACGACGAGGCCTCGCTCGACGTGCCACCAGAGGACCCTTGCGACGACCTTGCCCTCATCCTCGCCGGAGAACTCGACCCTCGGGCCGGCGACGCCCTCCTTGGCGAGCAGATGGGGACGGGCGAACTCAACCGCATCGTCGGCGGTGATGCGCGACTCGGGAGAATCGTCGGCGAGGGCGGGCATGTGCCAGCCGGCGGTCTCCTTCTGGCCCTGGTCGATGAAGACGTCGCAGGTGCTGAAGAAGAGCCACATGGAGAACTCGTACCGGCGGCCGCCCGCGGCATCGGCGGAGGCCCGCTCGAGCTTGAGGCGAACGATCTGGTCGGAGTTGTTGGCCGTGTCGGGGCCGACGCGTGTGCGGAGATCGTCGCGGACCTGCGCGCGGGCGAGGGCCTCGGCGCGGCGGGCGGCATCGTCGTCGATTGGGGCGGGGCGGAGTTCGCCCGCGACGGCGGGCATGATGGAGACGATCTCCTTCATCGTGGGGCTGACGATGACCTCGTAGGCGGGGGCCTTGCCCACGGCGCCGAACTTGAGGACGGCCATGCGCTTGCCGGGGGCGGCGTCGGCGAGCGCGAAGCTGGTGAGGGGCGCGCGGGGGGAGATGCGCGGGTGGGCGCGGGAGATAGCCTCGGCGGCGGGCTGGTCCATCTCAAGGGCGGACAGGCGGTCCTTGCGGCTGTCGACGCCCCAGCCGACGGTTGCGCCGGCGGCGTCGGTCGCGAGCGTGGCCTGGGTGAACTGGCTCCAGACCTTGCCGTGGAACGTGAACCGCTCGCGGAGCGTGAGCTGGCTGAAGAAAGAGGAGACGGGATCGACGAGCGTCGGAACGCGGAGCGCATCGGAGGCAATCTTCGCGCTCTCGGCCCTAGCGCGGGACTCGTTCTCGGCCATTCGTTGGTCTTCGGCTGAACCGGGCGGCATCGACGAGGGCTCCTGGGGTCGGTCGGTCGTGCTGGGGAGTTGACGTGCAGAGTCAGAACATGACCTTCACGCGGCCGACCATCTGGACGTTGGGCTTGGGCGGGAGCGGCGGGGGCGGGGGCTTGATCTCGGGAAGGGGAGGAACATCGACGGTGGGCTTGGGCGGGATGGGCGGGGGCTTCGGGAGCGGCTTGGGTGGGATCGGCGGGGCCTGCACCGTGGGCTTGGGCTTGGAGGGCACGGGCGGCTTGCGCCCGAAGAGGACGGGCTTGAGGGACATGTCGTACTGCGAGAGCAGACCGTCGAAGATCTCGGGGATCTTCTCCGGGTCGCCCTTGTGGGTCTTGACCCAGGTGTCGAAGAAGCTCTTCTCGTAGTCGCGTGCGAGCGTGCAGCGGGTGGACTTGCGAAAGAGGATCACGTAGCGCGTGCCGCGGGAGCGATAGGCGTCCCCGAGGCTCGGCTCGTGGGCGCCGCCGCAGCAGACGGAGAACATGAGGTACTTTGGAGCTTCGGGAACCTTGGAAGTGTCGAGAACATCCTCGGCGCGGAACCAGGTGCCGTTGTTCCAGGGGGCCGGGCCGATGCAGTGGGTGCT
>DASZWV010000072.1:0-13831 GCA_035546115.1 Phycisphaerales bacterium | reverse complement strand
ATTACCGCAAGGCTTGTGGCGCAGGCGTGTTCATGGCATGCGTGAACGTGGGCTACCTGCTGCACGAGGGTCTTGGCACTCGACGGGATCCGGCGGCCGCGGCCCGCTGGTACGAGTACGGCGCGAACGCGGGTGACCCGGTGGCGATGTTCAACCTCGGCCTGTGCCTTCGCGATGGAGACGGCGTTCGGGCGAATCGCGCGGCCGCACGTAAGTGGTTGCTGAAAGCATCACGACTGGGGCATACGCGGGCTCGAGAGGCACTTGAGCGCCTGCGCATGCGCTGAGGCTTGGGCTACAAAATACCTCGAAGATGCGCCCGCATCTGGGCCGCGGTGTCGCCGTCGGGATCGATGAGATGGGACCTCCAGCCCGCGGCGATTGCCGCCTCTACGTTTTCGGGGCGATCGTCGAAGAAGAGAATGTCCGCGGGCGCGAAGCCGGTGCGTCGAGCGTACTCGTGGTAGATCGCGGGGTCGGGCTTGGCGAGGCCGAGAAGGTGCGAGGCGTGGCGGTGGATCGGCTTCGCGGTGGTCGGGAACTTCGAGGGGATCGTTCGTCCATCCGCGGCCGGCCGCGGCTGCATTTGCAGCGACCAGTGGATGTGGTTGGTGTTGCTGAGGACGCCGGTGGGGATCCCTCGGGCGTTGAGGTCGTCGATGAGCGTGCCCACGCCGGGATACTCGTCGATGATCCAGGCCTCGTGGATGGCGCGGAACTGCTCGGGGGTGAAGCGGCCGCTGGTGGTGCGGGCGATGAGCGTGAAGAACTCGTCGCAGGTGATCTGGCCGCGCTCGTAGCGGGCGTGGATGGCGCGGCGGGCGGCGCGGTGGTCGGGTGTGATGTCCTCCGGGCGGACCTCGATGCCGCAGCGGTCGCCGGCCTCCTTGATCGAGCGGCAGATGCGGACGATGACGCCGCCGAGGTCGAAGGTGACCAGAGGGGCGCCGGAGGGCGGACGTGGAATGTCGGCCTGGTGAGAGGTCATTCGTCGTCTTGGCCGACCGTGGAAAGATCGGTCTTCATGATTTCCTGCATGACCGTGGTGGCGAAGGCGCCCCGGGGGAGCTCGAAGATGCACTTGATGTAGTCGCCGCGGTCGTCCACGCCGGCCTCGACGTCGGGGAGGCGGAGCGGGACGCGGAGGGGGCGCCGCTGGCCGACCATGGATTCAACCTGGCGGCGGGAGAGCGCGTTGAGGAGGTCTTCGGGCACGCCCGCGGCATCGAGCGCGGCGCGTTCTCGTTGGGCGACTTCGCCGGCGGCGCGCGTCATGTCCTTGCCCCACATGGGGCCGCTGGGGGAGACTTCGAGCCTGGCGAGGCGCGCGGGGAGTGCCTCGCGATCGGCGGCGGGCATGTCGGGGGTGATGGGGAAGACGGCGCCGGAGTCGTGCTTGAAGGCGAGGTCGCCGTCGATGAGCGCGGCGAGTTGGTTCCGCTCGATGCGGTCGTCGAGGAGGGCGTTGAAGATGGCGGATTGGAAGGCGGTGAGATAGAAGCCGTAGTCGGTGCGTTCGATGGCGCCGATGGCCTGCTGGGGGCTTGCGCCCCGGGCGAGGGCGCTCAGGAGGCGGCGCTCGGTGTGGGCGCCGCCGGTGTAGGCGGTAAGGGCCTGATCGAACTTGCCTTGGGCGTAGAGATCGCGGGCCGCGTGCTGGGTCTCCGGCGACTGACAGCTCGGGCCGAGGATGGCGTCGATCGCGGCCGTTGGGTCACCGCGCAGGAGCGCGCGGCCGACGATGTGGTTGTTCTGCAGCAGGCCGAAGCGCTGGGTGCCGATGCGATTCGGGACGCCGAGTCGGGCGAGCGTCGCGAGGGTCTTGCCGGCGTGCACCACCTTGGCGGCGGATGTCTGGCGGATGCGGATGATGAAGCGGTTGCCGAGCAGATGGCCGCGGCGGAGCTTGTTGGCGTGGCGATCGGTCCAGAGGATCTGGACGTTGGGGTGCTCGAAGGCCGTGAAGGAAGCTTCGGACTTTCCGGGGAGGTGGATGCTGAAGAGCTGGGTGGTGACGGCGAGCTTGTCCTTGAGGCCCGCGAAGCCGACGGCGTCGCGCCGGACGGAGAAGTGGTCGGCCAGCAGGCGGACCACGTGCATGGTGGACATGTGGCGCTTCTGCACCCAGAGGTAGAGGTGCTCGCCCTCGCCGGAGGGGTGGTAGGCGGGAAGCTCTTCGACGAGAAAATCGTCGTCGGATTGCTTGAGGACGCCGCCCGTGCCGGGGGTGTCGGCGGTAAGGTAGCGGGTGGGGGTGGTGTGGGGATCGAACGGCGACACGGGCAAGACTACGCGTCAACCGCGTTCGGGCCGGCTGGTCGCTGCTGCGACCGAACCCGCGGCACGTCGAATCTACTCCTCGTCCTTCTCGGCAGCGTCGAGGACTTTTTCGTCCACGAAGATGGGGACGTTGCTGGCGATGCCGAGGGCGATGGCGTCGCTGGGGCGGGAATCGATCTTCACCAGCTTGTTGTCGGGGGTTCGGATCGAGAGCAGGGCGAAGAAGGTGTGGTCCTGGAGGTCGTTGATCGTGATGGACTCGAGCTTGCCGCCGAGGCCCGCGATGATGTTCATCAGCAGGTCGTGGGTCTGGGGGCGCTTGATGACGATGCCCTTGAGGCGGCGCTCGATGGCCTGGGCCTCCGGGAGGCCGATGACGATCGGGAAGGAGCGGCCGTTCTCGACCTGACTGAAGAGCTTGGCGGCGCCCGCTCCCCCACTGCTCTTGCCCCCCTCGGCCGCGTGCCCCTCGAGATCCTCGCCGTCCTCGACGGGCGCGACCTCCCGGAGCTCGATGATCTGGTAGTCATTGAGCTCACGGATCAGGATGCGGGCGAGTTCCATGCGGACCAGGGCCATGAACCGACCTCCGGCGGATACTGAGTCTTGCCTATAAGAGGCGCATCGTCAACCGCTTTGGGTGTACGGGCCGGGGAGGGTGGAAGTTCCCTGCGCGATAACCGGAATCGGACGCGGTGATCTCGGATGGAAAAAAGACATCGAGGCGAGCAGAGCACACGGGCGGGATGCCCGTGTTGCTCAGCCCTTGTGGGCTGCGGTGAGGGGGTGGCCCAGACGCTCGATGAGCGAGCGGGGCGCCCCGATGTCCACAACGACGAGGTCGCCCACGTACTTCTGGGCGGGCATGGCGAGGAAGCCGGCCTTGACACCCGCGAGGGCGATCGTCAGGTCGGCCTCGACGGCGGGGCCGGGGGTTGTGCCGTCGGTCGCGGGGAGGCCGGTGTCGCAGTCCAGGCCGCTGGGGACGTCGATGGCGACGAGGGTGGAGCCCTTGGCCTTGAGGGCGTTCATTTCGTGGATGAGATCGGCGATGGCTCCGGCGGCGGGACGCTCCAGGCCGGTGCCGAGAAGGGCGTCGGCGATGACAACGGGCTCGCCGATGCGCCTGGAGGCCTCGGCGATCGCGGCCGCGGGGTCCGAGGAACCATCGATGATGGGGATGCCCATGTTTCGGGCGACCGCGAGATTGATGAGCGGGTCGCCGGTAAGGCGGGATTGAGGCACGCCGAGGATGACGGCGGTCTTGACGCCTCGGTTTGCGAGGTGGCGGGCGAGGGCGAGGCCGTCGCCGCCGTTGTTGCCCGGGCCGCAGACGATGAGGACGCTGGGATCGGCGACGCCGCTGAGGCCCTCGAGGATCACGCTCGCGATGCCGCGGGCGGCGTTTTCCATGAGGAGGATCGAGGGGATGCCGAACTCCTGGACCGCGAGGCGGTCGAGCTCGCGGATCTGGCGGCGCGAGAAGACGTAGATCTGGTCGGCGCCGGTTGCCGCGGCCGCCCCACCGCCGCAACAACCACCCCCGCCCGAACCTCCGCAGCAACCGCCCTGGGCCGAATCGGCCGCGTGCTTGTGTCCGCCGCAGCAGCCCTCGCCGGGATGATGTGCGCTGCTCACCTCTGCCCCACTATCCTCGTGACGGTTCATGGTGGAGGGTAGGGGCGGCAAGCGAGGAAAGCGTTTACGAGCCCTCCGCGCGAGCGGCGGAATCGAGCCCGGGAATCATCGTCCTCCGCGTGCACGGAGGGCTCGTAGAGGCCAATGGATGCCGATAGCGCTGGTGATCGCGAGTGTGGTGATGACCTGCGGCGCGCTCGGGCTTGGGGCGTATTGGGGGGTGGTGTTCTGGCATGTCCGGCGGGCGATGAAGACCGTGCCGACGTGCCGCGACGGTCTGCGACTGCCTCGGGCCGCGGAGTTGCTGAAGCAGACCGCGCCGAGGGTGTGCATCGTCGTCCCGGCGCACAACGAGGCGGGCGTGGTCGGGAAGCTGGCGCGGTCGCTTGTCGCGCAGACGTACCCGAATCTGAGCGTGGTGTTCTGCCTCGACCGGTGCACGGACTCGACCGCGGCCGAGATCCGCCACGAGACGGGCGGAGCGGACCATGTCGCCATCGTCGAAATCAAGGAGTGCCCGGAGCGGTGGGCGGGAAAGGTGAACGCGGTGCGGCGGGGGGTGCGAGAGACGGCGTTTGCGCGCGAGGCGGAGTTGCTCCTGTTCACGGATGCCGACACCGAGTTCGATCCGGAGTGCGTGCGGGCCGCGGTGGCCCTGCTCCAGGAGAGGAACGTCGGCATGCTCAGCCTGATGAGCACGCTCACGTGCGACCGGTGGTTCGAGCGGATCGCGCAGGTGGCGGCGGGGATGGAGCTCATGCGGCAATACCCGCTGGTGCGCGCCAACGTGCGGCCGGGGGAGCACCGGCGGGCCTTCGCCAACGGGCAGTTCATGCTCTTCACGCGCGCGGCCTACGAGCAGCTCGGCGGGCACGAGGCGGTGCACGATGCGGTGCTGGAGGACGTCGCGCTGGCGCGGCTGAGCGAGCGGCGCGGCGTTGCGGGGGGGCTGCTGATGGCCGACGGGATGCTCACCTGCCGCATGTACGCCGATTATGCGGAGTTCCAGCGCGGGTGGAGCCGGATCTACATGGAATCGGCGAACCGGCGGGTGAAGCGGCTGCGCATCATCGGCGTGCGGGCGCGGGTGCTGGGGAGCGTGCTGCCGATGCTGGCGAAGGGGGCGGTGCTCCTGGGAGCGCTGGAGATCGTGGGGTACGGTCCCGACGCCCTCGCGATCACCACGCTCGCGGCGGGCGGGCTCGCGCTGGTGATCATGATGGCCGCGCTCGGGTGGGTGTACACCGTCTCTCGCGCGCCGGTCTGGTGCATCCCGCTGTATCCGATCGGCGCGTGGCAGGTGGGCGGGATCATGCTCTCGGCGGCGCGCGATCTGGTGAGGCGGGTGCCGGTGAGGTGGGCGGGGAAGGAGTACGTGCGGGAGGCCCGGTGATGTGTGGGCGGGGACGAACTATTCATCCCACGGCGCGTGCAGAGTGACGCCGGTGGATTCGTAGTCTTTCGCGTTCCGGGTCATCAGGCAGAGTCCGTGGTGCAGAGCCGTGGCCGCGATGAGTCCGTCGGCGGCGTGGAGAGGCCGTCCCGCCTTCGCGGCCTTGGCGGTGAGCTCCCCCCAGCGTTGCGCGATTTCACGGTCGATCGGCAGAATGTGGTCGGCGAAGTGGTGCTGCGTCATCGCCAGCCATGCCTGGAGTTCCCGGCGCTTGGACCCGGGGGCGAGGCGTGCGATGCCGTACGCGATCTCGCCGATGGAGATCACGCTCATGAAGAGATCATCGGGGTCGGCGTCGGCGAGGTATCTCCTCACGCCCGCGTGGCCGCCGGACCTGCGGGCCTCCGAGAGCACGTTGGTATCGAGCAGGACCTTCACAATGAGGTCTCCCGCATCGCGGAGCGCGAGCGGTCTGGGAGCTCGAGGTCATCGAGGCGCGGGGCCTTGAGGATCCAGTCCTTGAACGAGCGGCGCTGGCCGGTGAGTTCCTCGTACTGGTCGGCGGGGAGAAGGACAAACGCATGGCCGCGGCGGCGGATGGTCTGCGGGCCCTCTCGCTCCGCACGATCGAGCACCTCGCTGAGGCGGTTCTTGGCATTGGCGACGTTCCAGGTCATGCGCGGCTCCTTCCCGAAACAAGATCGGCATGCAAGTCTAGCCAATCTAGCCATAAATTGCCAGATTGGACAGTCCGATAACAGGGCTGATGGAGCCGGCCCGTCAGGTCGTCCGGCCGATCAGGCGGTGGTCCTTCCACGCCGGGAAGGTCCGCCGCCAGCGGTGCAGGTCGTCCATGTCGATCTCGACGCTGAGCACGCCCTCCTCGCGGCCGAGCTGGCCCAGGATTTCCCCGCGAGGGCTGATGGCGAGTGTTCCGCCGCCGTACTCGAGAGAAGGGTCGCGGCCGCAGCGGTTCACCGAGAGCACGAACGCCTGGTTTTCAATGGCGCGGGCGATGGAGAGAGTCGCACGGTGCTGCTCGCGCGAGGCGGGCCAGTTCGCGCCAATGGCGTACACCTCCGCGCCCTTGAGCAGACCGATGCGGAAGAGCTCGGGGAAGCGGAGGTCGTAGCAGACGGCGGGGCAGACGGTGGCGAAGGACCGAGTGCTGGGGACTGATGACTGAGCGAGAAGCCACGGGTAGGTCTTCACTTCACTGCCGCCGGTGAAGCGATCGACCTCTTTGCCGAGCGTGAACGGGTGGATCTTTTCGAACTCGCAGAGCAGATCGCCCGCGGGACCCACGATGGTGGCGCAGTTTCGGCCGCGCTGGTCCGGGCCGAGCGTCGTGCGCGAGCCGTGGATGGTGATGCGGAAGTCCTTGGCGAGATGTTTGAGGAAACCGAGCGTCGAGTTATCGGTATCCGCGGTGTGCTCGAGCCGGAAGGAGAATCCGGTGTCGAACATCTCGGGGAGAACAGCGAGATCGCCCGATTCGGGGCGGGCGGACTCGATCAGGTGTTTCGCGCGCGCGAAGTTCGCGTTCTTGTCTTCCCAGGCGAGGTCCTGCTGGATGAGGTGGGCTTTCATGCGAGGGCCTGAGGCGGAGAGGCGTGAAGCACGGATGCGTGCGAGAGTTTACGGGACTCCGCGGGGAATGTCGCGGCGTTGGACTTTGGCGGACGGAAGCAATGCCGGAGCGCATCCGGAGTTGGGCTCGGTGGACGCACGAGACGAAAGGGACTGGTGCAGCGTGGTGTGCTGTGTGCAATACTCAGGGGTCATGGATGAGACTCGGAAGGCAACGGTGGGGGCACCCGGGGTGCGGGTGCATCTGGCGAGCCAGTCGCCGCGGCGGCGCGAGCTCTTGCGCTGGGCGGGGATCGAGCACGATGCCGCCCATCCGGGCGTGGATGATGGGGCGCTGTCTCCCGGCGCGGTGACGCCGGAAGAGTGGGTGATGGCCCTGGCGTATCTCAAGGCCTCGACGGCGGCCCGCGCGATCGCTCGCCACGCGGAGCGTGGCGGTACCCGGGTGGTCGTGCTCGGCGCGGACACGGTCGTGGTGCACCGCGGCAGGCTCATGGGCCAGCCCGCGGATGCGGAGGATGCCCGCCGGATGCTGCTGGCGATGCGCGATGATGTGCACGATGTGGTGACGGGCGTGGCGCTTGTGGATCCCGCGACGGGGCGACGCGAGTTGTTCGCGGATCGCGCCGTGGTGCGTGTCGGACACATCGCGGATGCGGAGATCGAGGCCTATGTGCAGTCCGGCGCGTGGCGCGGCAAGGCCGGCGCGTACAACCTGAGCGAGCGCCTGCAGGCCGGGTGGCCGATCGAGTTCGAGGGCGATTCGGGCACGATCATGGGCCTGCCGGTGGCGAAGGTGGTCGAGCGGCTGAGAAGGTGGGAAAAGCCGAAACGGTGAACGGGTGACAAAGCGGCAAGGTGATGGAGTTGAGGTTCTCACCTTGTCACCGCGCCACCTTGTCACCTTGTCTGACCGTGTCTTCCCCTCGCGGCACCTACGATGCCGCATGCCGGAGGCCGCGCTCACGCTCGCCGAGACGACGCTGCCCCCGTGGGTGGTGCTCCCGCTCGCGGGGGCGGTGCTGATCCTCATCGCTCGGCACGTGCTGCGCGTGCAAGTGAGCGAGACGAACACGTTTCGCCGACGGGTGCGGATCATCAACGGGCTGGTCATGATGTTCACGGCGGCGCTGCTGGCGTACGCGCTCGGGATCGCGCCGGTGGTCGTGGACCCGAAGGCGCACCCGGCCGATGCGCGTACGTATGTGCTGGTGTGGACCATCATCGTGGGACTGCTCACGATCACGGTGATGATGGCCGCGGCGGATGCGGTGGAGACGATGCGCGTGGCGGCGCGCCTGCGTCGGGAGCTGCGAAGCGAGCTGGCGGGCGGAACGGGGCGGGCGCGTGCAGGACAGGGCGGTGCGGGTGCGGGCGGGGATGCCGGCGGAGATCGCGCCCGTGGGTGAGGCCGCGCTTCGCCCTCCGCCCCTGGGCGCGAGCGCGGTACGCGCCCCGGGAGCGGGGCGTACGCGGCGGGCGCCGCTCCCGGCGCTCGGCAGGCTGATCGAGCCTGTGTACCGGGCGGTGGTGGCGCGGCGGAACGCGGCGTTCGATCGCGGGCGGGGCGTGACCAAGTTCGCCGTGCCGGTGATCAGCATCGGGAACCTCAGCGTGGGCGGGACGGGCAAGACGCCGCTGGTGATGCACACGCTGCGGGTGCTGTTGCAGGCGGGGATGCGGCCGTGCGTGGCGATGCGGGGCTATGGGAAGCGCGGGGATGAGACGCCGGATGAGGTGGATGCGTACCAGCGAGAGTTTCCCGGATTGTGCGTGGTGGCGCGGCCGGATCGGGCGGCGGGGTTGCGGGAGGTGCTTGGAGCACAGAACGCCGCGCGGAGCGTGGCGGTGCCCGGGCCGCCGAACTGCGTGGTGCTGGACGATGGGTTCCAGCATCGGCAGATCGCCCGGGATTTCGACGTCGTGCTGATCGATGCAACGCCGGGACGGAGCGTGTTTGAGGATCGGTGCCTGCCGGCGGGATGGCTGCGGGAGCCGGTGGAGTCGCTCGGGCGTGCGTCGATGGTGGTGCTGACGCACGCGGAGCTGGCGACGGCGGAAGGACTCGATGCGTTGAAGGGCGAGGTGGCGAAGCGGACGGGCGCTCCGATCGCCGTGACGCGGCACGTCTGGACGGGGCTGCGGCAGCGGATCGATGGGCATGATCGACTGCTGCCGCTTGATGTGCTGATCGGGAAGATCGTGGTCGGATGCTGTGCGATCGGGCATCCGGAGGCGTTTGAGCGGGCGCTGCGGCTGGTGGTCGGTGGGCCGCGTGGGGCTGAGGGACGGGTTTCGATGGTCGCGCTGCGGGACCATGATCCGTTCCTGCCGGTGACTATTCGGCGACTGCAGGAGGAGGCGAGGCGGGCCGGGGCGTCGCACATCGTGTTGACGGACAAGGACTGGTCGAAGCTGCGACACGTGCCGGAGGCCCAGTGGCCGTGCCCGGTGGTGCGGCCGGAGCTGGCGGTCGTGTTCGATTCCGGGCGGGAGCAGTTCGGGCGGCTGGTGGTAGAGACCTGCGGGCGAACCTAAAGTTCCGGCTCGTTCGCCCTCCGGGCGAGGAACATCAAGAGGCACCCACCAGGGGCTTGCTCGCAGAGCCTCGCCGCGCCCCTGGCAACCATCGTGGCGCCCTTCGGGCGAACAGCCAAGGGCGGTTGTTGGAGCGCATGAGCACACTGCTGGATCATCTCGCGAACTGGAAGCCCTTCACGGCGATCGTCGTGGGCGACTTCATGCTGGATCAACTGGTGTACGGGAACGCCGACCGGCTCTCGCCGGAGGCGCCCGTGCCGGTGCTGCACGTGCAGCGGAACGAGGATCGGCCGGGAGGCGCCGCGAACGTGTGCCTGGACCTGGTCGCGATGAAGGCGACGGTGCACGCGCTGGGCGTGACCGGGGACGACCGGGATGCGGACCTGCTGCGCTCGGCGCTGGTGGCGGGGAGGGTGAACTCGGACTCGCTGGTGACCGATCCATCGCGCCCGACGACGGTGAAGCGGTCGCTGATTGGTCTTGCGCAGCACCGGCACCCGCAGAAGATGTTCCGCGTGGACCATGAGTCACGGGCGCCATTGTCGGCCGAGATCGAGCGGGCGCTGATCGAGCGGTTCGAGGCTCTGCTCGGCGACGCCGACGTCGTGTGCATCGAGGATTACAACAAGGGCGTGTGCACCCAGACGCTGTGCCAGGCCATCATCAAGGCGTCGAAGAGGGCCGGCGTGCCGGTGCTGGTTGACCCGGCGGCGATCGAGGACTACTCGAAGTACCGCGGGTGCTCGACGATCACGCCGAACCGGACGGAGGCGGCGCTGGCGACGGGGCGGGATGTGCCCGACGACGCCGCGCCGGAGAAGCATGCGCCGATCGCCAAGAAGCTCATGGAGGACCTGGAGCTCGAGGCGGCGGTGATCACGCTCGACCGTCACGGAGCGCTGTTGCTGGAAAAGGGCAAGAAGCCGCTGAACGTGCCGACGGTGGCGCGGCTGGTGTACGACGTGACGGGCGCGGGCGACATGGTGCTGGCCGCGCTCGCGGGGGCGCGGGCGAACGGAATCTCGTGGCCGGATGCGGTGCGGTTCGCGAACGCCGCGGCGGGGCTGGAGGTGGAGGTGTTCGGCGTGGTGCCGATGCCGATCGAGAAGATCCACCGCGAGGTGATGCTGCGGGAGGGCTCGCACGGCGGGCTGGATGGCAAGGTGCGGACGCTGGAGCAGTTGCTGGTGGAGGTGGCCGCGCATCGCAACGACGGCAAGCGGATCGTGTTCACCAACGGGTGCTTTGATGTGCTGCACGCGGGGCACCTGTCGCTGCTGCGGCGAGCGGCGAACGAGGGGGACTTCCTGATCGTCGGCGTGAACTCGGACGATTCGGTGCGCCGGCTCAAGGGCAAGAAGGATGCGACGCGGCCGATCAACGGCGAGCGGGATCGGGCGGAGCTTCTGGGCGGGCTGGAGTGTGTGGATGCGGTGGTGATCTTCGGGGAGGACACGCCCGCGGAGCTGATCCGGGCCGTTCAGCCGGATGTGCTCGTCAAGGGCGCGGAGTACACCAAGGACAAGGTCGTTGGAGCGGATGTGGTCGAGGGACGCGGCGGGCGCGTTGTGCTGGTGGAGATGGTGGATGGGAAGAGCACTACGGCGATTGTGAATCGGGCGCGGGAGGCGCAGAAGAACTGAATCTGGATGCAGCCGATGAGCGACTCGCTGGACCTCGCGAAGTGGCAACAGCCCGCATATCCGCGCGGTATTCGAATCATCCAATTCGAAAACGAAGTCGTCTTCGAGCCCACCCCGACAGGCTGGCAGATACACAACCGCACAGCAAACAGCAAGCGCAACGCAGTTGGTTTCACCGCCATATGGCTGTGCGTTGTCGTCGCTGTCGGCTGGCTGCTCCCCGCGTTGGTCAGCTCGGTGCCGCGCGAGACTCTCTGGATGTGGACCGCGATTGTCGGTGGTTGGACCTGGTTCTGCGCCGTTGGCGGCCTGTGGGTTCAATGGCGCCTGTCGAGACGCCGGCCCGCGCTGCTGGCCGTGAAGTTGAGCGACAACAACATTGTTGAATCTACGAACTCGGCAATCGTCGGTGGCCGTCTGATTTCTGTTGTGCTTCGCCGGGGACGAAAAACGGACCCAGAGAATCGCTCAGGCCTGAAGATCGTTCAGGTTGCAGCCGTGTTCGATCGGGATGGCAAGAGACTTGCAGAGCCTCTCTGGACGTTCGACCGTTCGTTTCTCGTCCCGGAATCGCGCTCAATCGAGCGGCGTTTTCAGGCCGCAGCAGCAGTCCATCGCTTCGAAGTCCTGCTCATCGATGGCGATCCGCCGCTGGTCCCATACCAGTCCGTGTAAGCGCGTCCACCTCAAAACCGAATCACAATCTTACCGAACTGTTCGGATGACTCCAGCCTGGCATACGCCTCGCCTCCGCGGTCGATGGGGAAGACGCCGTCGATGACGGGTTTGAGGGCGCCCGCGCGATACAGCGACACAACCTCGGCGAACTCGTCCGGCGTGCCCATGGTCGAGCCGAGGATGCGGAGCTGGTTCCAGAAGATTCTGGCGAGGTCGGTCGTGGCATCGGGGCCGCTGGTGCAGCCCGGCGTGACGTACGCGCCGCCGCGGGCGAGGGACTTGAGGGCCTTGATGTGCGTCGCCTTGCCGCTGGAATCCACGGCGAGATTGACGCCGCGGTTCTGGGTCCAGGCGCGGATGTCCTTGGACCAGTCCTGCCCGGAATCGACGACGCCATAGTCGGCGCCGAGGGCGCGGGCCTTCTCGAGCTTCCACTGGTGGCGGCTGGTGACGGCGACCGGGCAGCCAAGGTGCTTGGCGATCGTGAGCGCAGCGCACGCCACCCCCCCACCGATGCCGGTGATCAGCACGCTCTGGCCGGGGAGGAGGTTCGCCTTGGTGCGGATCATCGAGTAGGCGGTGAGGGCGGTGAGGCCGAACGCGGCGGCCTCGGCGGGGTCCTGATCGTCGCGCACGGGCTGGATGTGCGTGACGGGGGCGAGGAACTTCTCGGCGAGCGTGCCGTTGCGGTGCTCGCCGATGAGCTCGTACACGGGGGCGAGGGAGGTGCGCGGGGGCTCGCCCGCGCTCGGGGGCGGGGAAACGTCGATCGCGGCGTTGAGAACGACCCGCTTGCCGACCCAGGCTGGATCAACGCCGGGGCCGACGGCCTCGACGACGCCGCAGGCATCCGAGCCGCTGACACGCGGGTAGTCGAGCTTGAGGCCGGGCACGCCGCGGGCGACCCAGAGGTCGAGGTGGTTGAGCGCGGCAGCGAGCGTGCGGATGAGGACCTGGCCGGGGCCGGGCTGGCCGGGATCGGGCCAGTCGTTTACGAGGCGGATGTTGCCTGCGAGGTGCTCTCCGGGGCCGGCAAGACGGGCGATGGTGAGGGCCTTCATGGTCGAGGATAGAGCGAAGGGCGGATGCAGGAGAGCGGGAGCGGGATGCTCCATGATCGGGGAACGACAGCGCCCCGGCGTTGGGCCGGGGCGCTGGCTTGCGATTGGATGTGGCAGTTCATCAGGCCGCGGCGGTCGGGGCGGGCGCTTCGCCGCCGGCGATGGCCTTCTCCAGGCCGCGGCGCTTGTCGCGGAGGCGGCGGGACTTGCCGACGCGCTCGCGGAGGTAGTAGAGCTTGGCGCGCCGGGCGTCGGCCTTGCGGACGACCTCGTACTTGGCGATGCGCGGCGAGTGGACCGGGAAGACGCGCTCGACGCCCATGTCCTCGACGATGCGGCGGACGGTGATCATCGAGTTGACGCCGCGCCCGGCCTTGGCGATGACGACGCCCTGGAAGATCTGGATGCGCTCCTTGTCACCTTCAACAATGCGCGTGTGGACGTTGATGGTGTCGCCGACGTCGATGGCGGGGAGGTCGGACTTGAGGGTGGCGGTGTTGAGACCTTCGATGATCTCGACGGCGGACTTCTTGGCGGCGGCCATGGTTGGGCTCACTTCGTGAAATAGGGGGTTGGGAGGGTATGCTGGAAGGCCTCGAGGTTCCATTTTCGTGTAGCCAAAGGCATCGAGGCACCAGGGCGGGGTTCGTGCGGGGGTTGTGCGGCCCGGCCTCACGCATTTCGGGGAGATTGGCCGATGTTCCGAGGGATTCCGTGGGGGTGCCTCTGGGAGTGCTGCCATGTCGGACGCAAGCGAGATGAACAAGGTTCTTCTGGTGATCATCGCGTTCTTCATCCCTCCGCTGGCGGTGGGGCTGAAGCGAGGGATCGGAACGAGCCTGCTCATCAACATCATCCTGACCATTCTGTTCTGGCTGCCGGGATTCATTCACGCCCTGATTGTGATCCTCAACTGAACAGGTCGGGCCGGCGCTCGCGTGTGCGGGCGAGGCGCCGGTCGTTGCGCCATTGCTCGATCGCGCCGTGGTCACCGGAGAGGAGGATCT
>DASZWV010000071.1:0-3788 GCA_035546115.1 Phycisphaerales bacterium | reverse complement strand
CCGATCCGTTACATATCATGACCGGTAGGGGACCTTGAGGCGGCCGTTTTGTTAAACGCTCTCATCGTGGCCGTCGGGGCCGCCCTGCTCGTCCCCTCAGTCGTTCTGCTCACGGAAACGGTCGCCGCGTTGTTTCCGATTCGTCGGCGAACTGACAAGGAACCGGACAAAGACGCCGACGGTCGCGCGCGCGTTCCCCGCGTCGTGGTTTTGGTTCCCGCCCACAATGAAGCATCCCAAATCGTCGGAACCCTCACCGCGCTGGCACGCGATCTGCCGGCCCGGGGGAGCGTCCTGGTGGTGGCCGACAATTGCACGGACGAGACGGCGGCTCTCGCCGCGGGGCTGGGGGTGACGGTCATCGAGCGACACGACACCGCGCGGGTCGGCAAAGGATTCGCGATAACGGCGGGGCTGGACCATCTCACCGCCTCGGCGCCCGAGGTGGTCGTCATCCTGGATGCCGACTGTCGGGTGTCACCGGACGGTATCGCGATGCTGGCGCGCGAGGCCGCGCGGCGCGGACGCCCCATCCAAGCCGAATACGTTCTCGAGCTTCCAGAAAACCCGGGCCCCCTGAGCGTCGTCAGCGCGCTGGCCGTCGTGGTTCGCAACCGCGTCCGTCCGCGGGGCCTGGATCGACTGGGCCTCCCTTGCTGCCTGACCGGAAGCGGGATGGCGTTTCCCTGGTCGCTCCTCCGAGCGGCGCCGGAGGCCGGCGAAAACCTGGTCGAGGATCTGGCGATGGGAATCAACCTCGCGCTGCAGAGCTATCCGCCTGCGTTCTGCCCTGAGGTCACCGTCAAGAGCCCTCTGCCGGAGAGCGACCGCGCGACGCTTCGCCAGCGACGGCGATGGGAGCACGGTCAACTGAGCATGCTAGCGACGCAGTCGCCCCGGCTGCTGGCGGCCGGGATCGCGCGCCGGCAGATCTCGCTCATCGCCTTGGGCCTGGACGTGGCCGTCCCGCCGCTGGCCTTGCTGGTCATGCTCCAAGCCGCCTGGGTGGTCGTGACCGTGCTCGTTCATTGGCTCGCGCGGACCTCGGTGACGGCGATCGCCCTGCCGCTGGTCGCGCTGGCCCAAGTCGTCTGCGCCGTGGCCCTGTCGTGGTTTAAGTTCGGGAGGCAAATCATTCGTTTACGCCAGGTCAGCCTGGTTTGTTTCTATTTGGTCAAGAAGATCCCAATTTACGCGGCCCTCGCTTTACGCGGCCGAACGAAGAGATGGGAACGCACGCCCCGAAAGGGCGAGCCATCTGCGTAGACGCGGCGGCGGCCGAAACGATATTGTGCTCTCCGGTCCCGACGCATGAGGGAGCGGATTAGGATTGGCCAGGTTCCGATCGACAAGCTCGATCTGCGTAACGCGTTGGGTGCGATCGGCGAGCTGATTGACGCCGGGCGCGGGGGAACGGTCTTCACGCCCAACGTGGATCACATCGTGTTGGCCGAACGAGACGCGCGCTTCCGCAAGGCCTACCAGGGCGCGAGCCTCTCGCTCGTCGACGGGACGCCGGTCCTGTGGGCGGCCCGCCTCCTCGGGCGACCTCTGCCCGAGAAGGTCTCCGGCTCTGATCTCGTCATCCCCCTCATGGAGCGCGCCGCCGAGCGAGGCTGGGGCGTGTTTCTCCTCGGCGGAGCTCCGGGAGCCGGCGAGGCAGCGACGCTGCGCCTTCGGGAGCGGTTTCCGGGCCTGCGAATCGTCGGCGTCGATGCGTCGCGGATTGATCTCGGATCGCACCTCGACGAGAGGCGGGCGGTCGCCCGGCGGATCGCCGCCGCTTCGCCGGATCTCGTACTGGTCGCTCTCGGCGCGCCCAAACAGGAGATCTTCTGTGACGAGATCGGGGAGATCCTGAGCCCGGCGGTGCTGGTCTGCGTGGGCGCCGGCATCGACTTCGTGGCGGGCGTGGCGCGCCGGGCCCCCCCTTGGATGTCGCGCTGGGGGGTCGAATGGTTGTATAGACTCGCGCAAGAGCCGCGCCGGTTGGCTGGACGCTACCTGCTGCGCGATCCCCAGTTCGTCGGCATCGTGGTCCGTCAGGCGCTCGGTCTCGGGCCAGGCGCCCGCGTCTACGCCGGGCGATCGTGACCCCGCCGGATCCCGCGCTCGGTCAGGCGGCGAACCGCGGCCGCGTGGCCTGCTTTCCCAGCGCCCAGTCGTAGACGTCCATCATCTTGCGCGCCTTGGCGTCCCACGCGTAGTTGTCGATCGCCCGATCGTGCGCGGCGCGCGACATGCGGCGCAACGCCGCGCGATCGCCTGCCAGCGCCTCCAGCTCGCGCCGGAAGGCGGTCACGAGCTCGGTCCGGCTGCCGAGCGGGACCTGCCGCCCCGTCTGCTCGGTGACCAACGCGGCGGGCCCACCGTATCCGACGACGACCGGGACGCACCCGCATGCCATCGCCTCGATCACCACCCCGGCGCCCAGCTCGCGCACCGAGGGAAATACGAACACCTCGGCCCGGCGCATCAGCTCGCCCACCTCGGCCTGGGTTCTCTTTCCCAGGATCTGCACCGTGTCGCCCAGCGCGTGGGTGGCGACCAGCTCCTCCAGCCGTCCCCGTTCCGGCCCCTCTCCGACGATCACCAGGCGATGACGCCGGAGCTCCTCGCTGGCCGCGAAGGCTTCGATCGCGATGTCGGGGCATTTGTAGGGGACCAGCCGGCCCGCAAACAGGAACGTGAGCCGGGCCTGGTCGGGGCGCTCGCCCGGCCAGCTGAACAGCTCGGGATCGATCCCCACCTCTGGAAAGTCGATGGTCCGTTCGCGAGCGGCTGCCGGCAGATCGTCGATCGTGTGTTGAAACGCCGCCAAGATGGCCCGCGCGCTGGAGTACGTCTCCCGATAGAACGGCAACAACTTGTAGACGCGGCGGACGTAGGTCAGATACTCACGCTCGCGGCGTAGCTGCTGCCCGAACCCCGGCGGCCAGCGGAGCCCCCCGTTGAGGGGGCCGAGAACGAACGGGACCGGGCTCCATCGGGCGATGGGGCTCGGCAGCGTGGGCGACATCGGCGACAAGCGGTGGACCAGGTCGAAGCGGCCCCCGCGCAGGTCGCCCTTGAACCGCCTCCAGACCTCCCATTCGAACGCGACCTGCGACGGCCACGACATCGCCACCACCAGGGTCTGCGCGTGCTGCTCGTTTCCCCGCAGGAACGAGGCCAGACGGTGCATCGGGGCGGCGACGTACTCCGTGTCGAAGTACACCACGTTCGCGCGGCCCGCCCCGGCCTTGTCCAGAGCCGGGCGGTTCCGGATGTGGGTGGCGAGCGTGACCTCGACGTGCTCGGCGAGCGCCAGCGCCGCCTTGTACGCCACCACCGGCAGCGACGGCCACTCGGGGTTGCAGGCTTCGGCGAGCAAGAGAACGCGCACGTCCGTTCTAAATAACACGCGGAGACGGCAACTGCACAGCTCGTGCTCGATTGTCGAGCGCGACACTGCAGAGGCCGCAGTATTGTGTTTTCGAGGGCCAGGCGTTACAAGAACTCGAGGTCGGCAAGACGATGTGGCAACGGCTGTCGCTCGCGGTACTCCTCGGATTGTGGGGCGCGGGGGCCTGTGCTTCTCACACGGCGGCCACGGTGCGACCGCCGGTCGTGGACGGCGCCGCGGGCATGGACGTCCCGCCCTTCGACGCCGCGGGATTCGATGCCTCGGCGCCGACCGGGCCGGCCGCGCCCTGCGGAAACGGCCAGATCGATCCGGGCGAGCAGTGCGACGGCGCTTTGCTGAACAACGCGACCTGTTCGTCGTTGGGGTTCAGTGGCGGCACCCT
>DASZWV010000070.1:0-4404 GCA_035546115.1 Phycisphaerales bacterium | reverse complement strand
CGTGGTCACCGGCATCGGCACGGTCTCCGGCCGGCGCACCATGATCATCGCGAACGACGCCACGGTGAAGGCCGGCGCGTTCTTCCCGATGACGTGCAAGAAGATCATCCGGGCCCAGACCATCGCGCAGATGGCCCGCCTCCCGCTCATCTACCTCGTCGATTCCGCGGGCGTCTTCCTGCCGCTGCAGGAGGATGTCTTCCCCGACACCGACGACTTCGGCCGCATCTTCCGCAACAACGCCGTGATCAGCGCCGAGGGCATCCCGCAGATCGCCGCGATCATGGGGTATTGCGTGGCGGGCGGCGGGTATCTGCCGGTGCTGTGCGACACGCTGTTGATGACCGAGGGATCGGGGTTGTATCTCGCGGGGCCGGCGCTGGTCAAGGCGGCGGTCGGGCAGGTCGTCACCGACGAGGACCTCGGCGGGGCGAAGATGCACGGGGCCGTCAGCGGCACGATCGACTTTCGCGAGAAGGATGATGAGGCGTGCATCGAGCGGCTGAAATCGCTGGTGGCGAAGTACCCCCCAGCCAATCTCCACGACCCGCTGGTGCGACTTCAGAGGATGATTCACCACACGACTTCCGACCGCATGCGGGACTTCAGAGACCGCCAGCAGGACGTCGCCAATCGAATACAAGGCGCGGCCACTCCCGATGAACGTGCCGCCGCACTGAATCAGCTTCGAGCGGACACGAAGTTCGACCTGGTTGAGCGAATGGCCAGCCGTCAGGAATCGCTCGCCGCCTCCATGGCCCCCGAGAAGCTTCGAGAGTTGTATCAATCGCTTGGGATGAGCGATCAGTTCGACCCAACAGGGCTACCGAGTGCGCGGCCTCCGGAGGACATCTACACAGTCTTCACAGACAAGTCCGGGGCGCAGTACGACGTCCGCGACATCATCGCCTGCATCGCCGACGCCAAACCTGACGCGAAATCCCCCGACTTCGACGAGTACAAATCCGACTACGGCCCCTCCCTCGTCTGCGGCTACGCCAAAATCGGCGGCATGGCCTGCGGCATCGTCGCCAACCAAAAGAAAGTCACCAAGTCCACCGCCGGCGGCCCCGCGCAGACCCAGCTCCCCGGCGTCATCTACCACGACTCCGCCGACAAGGCCGCGCGCTTCATCATGGACTGCAACCAGCGCAAGATCCCGCTCGTCTTCCTCCACGACACGACCGGCTTCATGGTCGGCAAGGAGTCCGAGCAGCAGGGCATCATCCGCGCCGGCGCGAAGATGGTGAACGCGATGTCCAACAGCGTCGTCCCCAAGATCGTCGTCATCCTCGGCGGCTCCTACGGGGCGGGCAACTACGCCATGTGCGGCCGCGCCTTCGACCCGTTCCTCTCCTACGCCTGGCCGTGCGCCAAGTGCGCCGTCATGGGCGCGAATCAGGCCACCGGCACTCTCGCCATGATCGAGGAAAAGTCCCGCGAGCGCAAGGGCGAGAAGATCGACGACGCCACCCACAAGCAGATCCTCGCCGCCGTCCACGCCAGCTACACCGAGCAGGCCGACATCCGGCACGCCGCCGCCCGCGGCTGGGTCGATCGCCTCATCGAACCCCACAAAACCCGCGATGAACTCATCGCGGCCCTCACGGCCGCCTCCGGCTGGGATTACTCCCGACCCTTCCGCACCGGCGTCCTGCAAACCTGACCGAACCCCTTACTTGGGGTACATGTGAACAGCCCGGCGATCCTTCCGGGCACGTTTCCTGTTTTGTTGTACACTCCGAAGCGTGAGGATGACTTCCAGATCGGCCGCGCCGTCGCCGGCGCGTGATCTCGTGGGAGGCGCCATGCGTTTCGTGCGCTTCGATGACATTCCCTCGACCAGCGGCCACGCCCGCGCGGAAATCGCCTCCGGCCGCCTCACATCCCAGCCCGTCGCCTTCGTCGCCGCCACACAGTCCGCGGGCGTGGGCCGGTTCCACCGCGAATGGCAAAGCCCGCCCGGCGGCCTCTGGCTCACCCTCGCCTGGCCCACCTCCGACCCCGATCTGAGCAGCGTCCTCGACGGCCTCGGCCTCCGCATCGGCATCGGATGCCTGCGCATCGTCGCTCGCGCGCTCGCGGACGCACCCGGCGACCCGCACGTCCGCCTCAAGTGGCCCAACGACATCCTCGTCCGCGGCCGCAAGGTCCTCGGCGTGCTCACCGAGGTGGTCCACGGCCCTCCCCCCGAAGCCCGCCCCTGGGTCCTCGTCGGCGTCGGCATCAACGCGAACATCGACCTCGCGGCCCTCCGCGAAGACGTCCGCTCGCACGCAACCTCCCTCGCGGCCGAACTCGGCCGGCCGGTTGATCTCGCCGCGCTCGAGCGGGACCTCGTCGAGGAACTCCGCATCGCGCTCTCGACCCACGGCCTCGCGCGCGACCTCATCACCGAGGCCGCCAAGCATCTGCACGGCCTCGATCGCGACACCACCGTCTCCCTCCCCGACGGCACGCGCATCACCGGCGTGCTCAAGGGCCTCAACGAGCACGGCATGGCCGTGCTCGACATCGAGGGGCGCGTCTTCGTCCCCCCGCTCGGCTCGGTGATCATGAACGATCAATCGCCGCGCAACGGACACTGAGCCATACGCGAGAGCGCGGCGCCAGCCGCACCTCGCACGCCAAAAAGACAACGCCCCGCCGATCCGGCGGGGCGTCCGTTCAACTCAATCGACTCTCGCGATCGCTCAGACCGCGTCCTTCAGGGCCTTGAGAGGACGGATCTTGATCACCGTCTTCGCCGGCTTGGCCTTGAACATCTGCATCTCGCCCGTGAACGGGTTCTTGCCCTCGCGCGCCTTGGTCGCGGGCTTGAACACGCTCTTGACCTTCATCAGGCCGGGAACCGTGAAGATCTTGTCGCGACCCTCGCCCGGCTTGGCCAGGTCGACGGTCATCACCTTGCCCAGCGTGTCGAACACCGCCGCGACCTGCTTGCGGCTCAGGTCCGTGTGCTCGGCGATCAGGGTGTACAGCTCGCCCTTCTTGCGCGGCTTGCTCGCGGCGGACAGTTTCGGGGCCTTCTTCATCGGCATGGTTTTCTTCGCCATTCGTTCTCTCCGAAAAGGGAGGGTGTGTGTCGTGCGATCCATCGCACGGGATTTGCGGTACCGTTGTATCCATTTCCACCCCGTTCTTCAACTCGCCAAACGCGAAAAACGATGTGGAAAACCGGCTTTTTCGACCCGACCCCCTCCCTTTTTTGCTTGAAAATTGCAGTTTTCACCCCCCTCGCCGGCCTTCGCCCACCCGACCCGCACCCGACTTCCCCTCCGCCGTACCGTCAAAGCATGCTGATTTCAGGCCAAATTCTCCTCCCAGACCCGCACCGTGCCGCACGCCTCACCCCCGGCCAGGTACGCCTCGACGGCCGGCGGATCTCCGAGGTCTCCACCTCCGACAAGCCCATCGGCACGCCGGATGTCGGTTGCGAAAACTGCCTGATTTCTCCCGGTTTCATCGACACCCACCTCCACCTCCCGCAGTTCGACTGCCTCGGCATCGACGGCCTCACGCTCCTCGACTGGCTCGACAAGGCCGTCTTCCCCACCGAGGCCAGGTGGGCCGACGCCGACCACGCCGGCGACCGCACCACCCGCGCCGCCAAGCGCCTGCTCGCCGCGGGAACCACCGGCATCGCCGCCTACGCGACCGTCCATCACGAGGGAACAAAGTCCGCCATGCGCGCGATCCAGGCCTCCGGCATGCGCGCCATCGTCGGCCAGGTGCTCATGGACCAGCACGCTCCGCCCGAACTCCTCCGTCCCGCGAAACAACTCCTCGCCGAGGCCGCGGCCCTCAAGGCCACCGGGCGTGTCGAGGTTGCCGTCACGCCCCGCTTCGCCGTCTCCTGCTCCGACGAACTCCTCAAGGGCGCAGGCGACCTCGCCGCCAGGACCAACGCCCCGATCCAGACCCATCTCAGCGAGACGATCCCCGAGTGCGATCTCGTCCACAAGTTCCACGGTGGCACGGCTCTCACGCGTGGCACGGCTCTCCCGAGCCGTGATCCGATCACCTACACCGACGTCTACCGCCGCGCCGGCCTGCTGACCGATCGCACCATCCTCGGCCACGGCATCTGGCTCTCCCCCGCCGAGCAGCAGATCATCCGCGAGGCCGGCAGCGTCATCGCCCACTGCCCGACGGCCAACCTCTTCCTGCAAGCGGGCGCCATGGACCGCGCCGCCCGCCTCCACGCCAACATCCGCCTCGGCCTCGGCAGCGACATCGCCGGCGGCCCCGACGCAAGCATGCCCCGCGTCGCACGCGCCATGATTGAAACCGCCAAGTCCCGCGCCCTGGCATGCCACGGGCACCCCGCCCGCACCTCCGACCCACACACAAGCGCGCACGCCATCCCCACCCCGGCCGAGGCCTGGGCCCAGATCACCTGGC
>DASZWV010000069.1:0-4374 GCA_035546115.1 Phycisphaerales bacterium | reverse complement strand
TCACCACAAACCCCGGCTCCACCAGCGTCACCCGGATCCCCTTGGGCGCCAGTTCCCGCCGCAACCCCTCCGCCAACCCGTGCACCGCGAACTTTGTCGACCCGTACATGCTCGAGAACGGCGACACATGCCGCCCCACCACCGACCCGATCACCACGATGTCCCGCGCCCGCGTCTGCCAGTTCCCCTTGTCGCGCGATTCCAGATCCGCCAGCATCCGCTGCGCCGCCGAGCGCATCAGCCGCGCCGCGCCCGTCACGTTCGTGCGGATCATCTCCTCCCACTCGCCCGGATCGCTCGTCACCACCGACCCGTTGAGCCCCCGCCCCGCGTTCACCACGATCAGATCCGCCTCCGCGCCAAACCGCTCGCGCGCCGCCCCCAGCATCGCATCGATCGTCCCCTGCTCCGCCGCATCCCCCGCAACCGCCGCCGCCACCATCCCCCGCCCGCCATTGAGCCGCTGCGCGATCGACTCGAGTTTCCCCTTCCGCCGCCCGTTCACCACCAGCCTCGCCCCATGCCCGATCAGTTCCTCGGCGATCGCCAGCCCGATGCCCGCGCTCGCCCCGCTGATCACGCCGATCCGATTCTGCAAAGTTCCAGCCATATGCAAGGCTATGGCGATCCCGCGGCCCCGTGTTTGCGATCGTCCGCCTGGTGTCTCCGCCTGAACTCCTCATCCTCGCGCCGACGCCGCTCCTGCAACTTCTGCTCCTCGCTCGAAGCGCTCGAGGGCGCGGGCCCCTCTCCCCGCGGCGCCGACCCCGACGCCTTGCCCGGCCCCCCGGGCGGAAACATCCTCAGGAACTCCGATTCCTCCACCCGCTCCAGCTTCCGCGTCGAGACATTGATCCGGAAATACTCCGCAGGCATCTTGCCGTTCGGGTCTTCACTCACGCCATAGATCCACGTGCTCTCCGGCACGACCGACACGTGCGCCGTCCAGATCCCCGTCGAGCTGGCCGTCGTCTCCACGGGCGGCTCCCACGGGAGCGCGAAGATGCGGACGCGATTCCCCGCGACCGTCGCCCCGCTCACCCCGACGCTCACCGTCGCCAGCACGAAGTTCGACTTGTACGTCGCCGTGAGCTGCGCGAGATACGTCTCAACGCGCCCCCCCTCGCCCGCCCTCAAGGCATCGAGCTCCGACTGCACGCGCACCACATCTCCAAGCGACCGCAGCACGCACCTGCACTCGTAGTTGGCGAACTCCAGCGATCCATACATCCGAACGCCGCTCCGGCTCACATCGATCTTCTTCGCCGAGGCCCGCTCCAGAATCGGCCGGATCTCGCGCCACTCATCCCGCGCCGGCCTCCCCTCCCCCGGCCGCGTTTCCGTCCGCAGGTTCTCGAAGCGATACACCGCGTCGATGTTCCGCACCGCCGGGGCGGACTCGCACCCCGCCATCACGCACGCGAACACCGACGCCGTCACGAACAATCCAGTGCGCATGTGGGCATGATCGGCTCATCCGCCGCGCCGTCCGCGAACTCCGACATACCTTTCGCCGATGTTCGGCTCCCACCTCTCCATCGCCGGTTCCATGGTGAACGCCCTCGACGAGGCCGCCCGCCTCAAGATGGACACCGTCCAGGTGTTCACCAAGAACCAGCAGCAGTGGAAAGCCCCGCCGCTCGACCCGTCCGCCGCCAGGGCCTGGCGAGTTCGCCTCGCATCCCTCGGCTGGCAAGGCCGAACCGTCTCCCACGCCTCCTACCTGATCAACCTCGCCTCCCCGGACCCCATCCTCCGGAAGCGCTCCATCGATCTCATGGTCGTCGAGATCGAGCGTTGCCACGAGCTCGAGATCCCCTTCCTCGTCCATCACCCCGGCGCCTTCACCACCTCCACCCGCGAGGAAGGCCTCGCCCGGATCGCCGCCGCCTACCGCGACCTCTTCGACCGCACCAGGGGCGCCAAGGTCGTCTCCTGCCTCGAGAACACCGTCGGCGGCGGCTCAAACCTCGGCCGCGAGTTCGAGGAGATCGCCCGCCTCCGCGACCTGATCATCGACGCCACTGGCTCGCCCGAACGCCTCGGCGTCTGCTTCGACACCTGCCACGCCCACGCCGGCGGAAACGACCTCTCCACCAAGGAGGCCGCCCGGGCCACCCTCGACCGTTTCGACCGGGTCGTCGGCCTGAAGTGGATCCGCGTCCTGCACCTCAACGACTCCAAGGGCAAGCTCGACAGCCGCCTCGATCGCCACGAGCACATCGGCCAGGGCACGATCGGCCTTCCCGGCTTCGGCGTCGTCGTCACCACCCCCCAGTTCGCCTCCATCCCCAAGATCCTCGAAACCCCAAAGGGCGAATCCAAGGGCGGCGTAAACCTCGACTCCCTCAACCTGCGAAGATTGTGCAGACTTCTGGAGCCCGTGCCGATAAAACAACCGAAACAAGGGAGCAAACGACAGAAGCGCGGCACGACGCGCTGACACTTCGGCTATTCTCAGGCACCCCAAAGGGTTGGATACGTCAACAAACCGCACCACCGCCGGCAGGATGATCCGGCCACCACGCGGCAAAGGGCTTAGGGATGAGAGCACGCATGACTCAGAGTGGAACTCGGTTCTGGCGTGAAGTTCGCAGTGCACTCGCTTGCACCGCCGCCTGCGCGCTCATCGCGCTCGCGGGCGGCTGCGAGAACAGCGGCAAGGCCCACGCCGGCCGCTCGCCCGACACGCGCGGCCAGACCACCTCCAGCGAGGCCGCCGATCCGCGCGCCGTCGCCTACGTCAAGACCGCCGAGCAGGCCATCCGCGACGGCGACCTCGACAAGGCGCTCCAGGAGTTCGAGCACGCCATCGAGGTGAACCCGAACTACACCGAGGCCCACCTCGGCATGGCCGACATCTACCGCATGCAGGGCCGCTACGACCGCGCCGAGCAGAAGTACGCCCGCGCCTGCCAGCTCCAGCCCCGCAACTTCGACGCCCAGTACTTCCACGGCCTCATGCTCCACCTGCTCGACCGCCTCCCCGAGGCGATCCAGGCCTACATCCGCGCCCTCGCCATCAACCCCAGCGACTTCAAGGCGAACCTGAACATCGCCACCGCCTACTACCAGCTCGACGAGAACACCCAGGCCCTCCCATACGCCCGCCGCGCCGTCGAGCTCAAGCCCGACGACGGCCCCGCCCGCTTCAACCTCGGCGCGATCTACGCCGCCATGAACCGCCACGGCGACGCCGTCCGCGAGTACACGCAGGCCGCGGAGTTCATGAGCCTCACCCCCCCGCTGCTCCTGAACCTCGCCGACAGCCTCGCCAAGCTCGACCGCTACGAGGAAATGGCCAACGCCCTCATGCAGGCCCTCAAGGCCGAGCCCAGCGCCATCGCCTACGAGCGCCTCGGCTACGCCCGCTTCAAGCTCGGCCAGTACGGCGACGCCCGCCAGAACTTCAACGCCGCCGTCCGCATGGACGACAGCTACTACCCGGCTCTCAATGGCCTCGGCGTCTGCTACCTCAATGACTGGATCAAGGGCGGCCGCCAGGATGCCGGCACCAAGGAGACCGGCCTCAACGCCCTCCGCCGCTCCCTCCAGATCAACCGCGACCAGCCGCAGATTCTCGAGATCCTGACCCGCTACGGCCGCTGAGCGTGGCACGGGCCTCCCGGCCCGTGAGTTCCCCGCGTGCCAAGACCGCAACGCCAGACCACACGAGGCGATCCCCAGGGATCGCCTTTTTCTTTCTCCTCACCACTCACCTTCTCACTCCTCACCATTCCCTTCTCCGCTCGTACGATCACGCATCATGCCCGACCCCAAGCTCCTCGAAGCCTTCCCAACGCCCTCCGACACCCCCTTCGTCATCGAGCACATCAACGAGGAGTTCACCTCCGTCTGCCCCGTCACCGGCCACCCAGACTTCGGCACGGTCACCATCCGCTTCCAGCCCTCCCCGGGCAAGAGCAAGGCCGGCAAGCGCGGCTGCGTCGAACTCAAATCCCTCAAGCTCTACTTCCAGTCCTTCCGCAACGAGGGCATCTACTACGAGGCCGTCACCAACCGCATCCGCGACGACCTCGTCGCCCTGATGAACCCGGTCTGGCTTCAAGTCGTCACCAACTGGCGCGGCCGGGGTGGAATCCGGTCAACAATTCGAGCGGATCACGGTCCAGTTCCCGGGCACTACTCCGGGCAATAGGCGTCGAACATTCCAGAATGTTTGCGATTCGCGCATCCCCCGCACGGTTCGTGGCTCGCTGTTTGTTCTGGGTGTTGATCGGGTCCGCCGTCACCTATTTGGGCACGATCACGATCTCGATTGGCCGATCGCTATTCCCAAGCAGACACGGACTCTCAGGCCCATCAACTGCGCCGTTATGCTGGCCACACCCTCCGCCCGCAGATTGGCAAACA
>DASZWV010000068.1:0-5733 GCA_035546115.1 Phycisphaerales bacterium | reverse complement strand
TCGTGGGGCATGGCCATCGACCTGAACGCGTGCACGGGCTGCAATGCGTGCACGATCGCGTGCCAGGCCGAAAACAACATTTCGGTGGTGGGCAAGACCGAAGTGCTGCGCGGCCGCGAAATGCACTGGATCCGGATCGACCGCTACTTTGAAGGCGAGCTGGACACGCCGGAGATCGTGCACCAGCCGGTGCCGTGCATGCACTGCGAGAACGCCCCCTGCGAGACCGTCTGCCCGGTGAACGCGACGGTGCACGGGCCGGAGGGGATCAACTACCAGGTGTACAACCGCTGCATCGGCACGCGGTATTGCGAGAACAACTGCCCGTACAAGGTCCGCCGCTTCAACTTCTTCGACTACGGCGTGAAGAAGATCAACGGCGACTACATCGGCGAAGAGGCGATGAAGGACGTCGGCGTCGCGCCCAAGAACGTGAACCTGATCCCGCCGCGCCTCCGCGAGCGGCTCGACGAGATCACCAAGCTCGGGATGAACCCGGACGTCACGATCCGCTCGCGCGGCGTGATGGAGAAGTGCAACTACTGCCTGCAGCGCATCAACGAAGCGCGCATCGAGATCAAGCTCAAGAACCTCCCCGGCGACAAGGAGGCGATCCCCGATGGGTACTTCCAGGTCGCCTGCCAGCAGGCCTGCCCGTCGGACGCCATCGTGTTCGGCGACATCTCCGACACCAGGACGAAGTATCCGGTTCCCGGCGGCAAGACCCGCACGGGAAGCCGCGTGAACGTGATGCGAGACCACGGGCGCTCGTACATGCTCCTCGGCTACCTCAACACGCGCCCCCGGACCACCTACATGGCGGGGATCCGCAATCCCAACATGGCCCTGGTCTCCCAGGCCCGCCTGGAGCGGATGAAGAATCCGTTCAAGCACGAGGAGGCCGAGGAGGGCGGCGGAACCGAGCACGAGCACTCGGCCGGCGAGAAGCAGGCGATGGGCAACGTTTTCAACCCCGATAAGTCCGCGAGCGACGCCGGCTACAGGCTGAGCCTCGCCGTTCTGGAGCCGACGCACTCATGAGCGCGATTCACCCGGATGAGATCAACGCGGGACGGCTGACGGGGGCGATCACCCTGGATCGGCCGCAGGTCATCGACGAGCGCACCGGCGACGGCACGCTCATCGACGATCCGGCGGTGCGGGCGCCCCTGGTCCTCAACAACCGCTCCCTCCACGACATCTCCAACATCGTCTGCGGCTACGTCGAGGACAAGCCCGGCGGCTGGTGGCTGGTGATGCTCGGCCTTACGGCCGCGATCGCCGGCATCGGCACCCTCATGATCGCCTACCTGCTCATCACGGGCGTGGGCGTGTGGGGTCTGAACAACCGCGTGGACTGGGCCTGGGACATCACGAACTTCGTGTTCTGGATCGGCATCGGCCACGCCGGAACGCTCATCTCCGCGATTCTGTGCATCCTGAAGCAGAAGTGGCGCACCGGCATCAACCGCGCCGCGGAGGCGATGACGATCTTCGCGGTCATCTGCGCCGGCACGTTCCCCGGCATCCACGTCGGCCGCATCTGGTTCATCTGGATGGTCTTTCCCATCCCGGACTCCATGGGAATCTGGCCGAACTTCAAGAGCCCGCTCCTGTGGGACGTGTTCGCGGTGAGCACCTACTTCACCGTGTCGCTCCTGTTCTGGTACATGGGCATGATCCCCGACCTGGCGACGCTCCGCGACCGCGCGGTAATCCGTCTGAAGGCCGCGGCCAGCGGGCCGACGGTCCTGCCGTTCATCAAGCTGCGGGTCGATCAGCTTCGCGCGTGGATCTACGGCTTCCTGGCCCTGGGCTGGCGGTTCTCCAACCGCCACTGGCAGAACTACGAGAAGGCCTACCTGCTGCTCGCGGGTGTCAGCACGCCTTTGGTGCTCTCGGTGCACTCGATCGTGTCGTTCGACTTCGCTACATCGGTCCTTCCCGGCTGGCACACGACGATCTTCCCGCCGTACTTCGTGGCGGGGGCAATCTTCGGCGGGTTCGCCATGGTGCTCCTGCTGATGATCCCGGCTCGCGAGCTCTATCCGAACATGAAGGACCTGCTGACGCTCCGCCACTTGGAGAACATGGCGAAGATCATCCTGGTGACGGGCTCCATGGTCGGCTTTGCCTACACGATGGAGTTCTTCATCGCCTGGTACTCGGGCAACAAGTACGAGGCGGACGTGTTCATGTGGAACCGCGCCACGCCGCCGTGGATCAATCCACGCGGCGCGCCGTACTGGTGGTGCTACTGGACGATGATCTTCTGCAACGTGATCTCGCCGCAGGCCTTCTGGTTCCGCGCCTGCCGCACCAGCCCGCTGATGATCTTCGTCATCTCGATCTTCGTCACCATCGGCATGTGGTTCGAGCGATTCGTCATCATCGTGACGAGCATCCACCGCGCTTTCATTCCGGGCCAGTGGGGCATGTTCTACCCGACGCCGGTGGACATTCTGACGTTCGTGGGTACCTGCGGGATCTTCCTCTTCCTGTTCCTGCTGTTCCTCAAGTTCCTGCCGGCGTTCGCCATGAGCGAGATCAAGAACGTGACGCCGCAGGCGTCGCCGCACGAACACCACTGACCCCGAGCCCGCCTTCGACTCCGTCGGACCAGCCGGACCCATTAGGACCCATCGAGATGGCCAAGAAGCACGGAAAAATCTACAAGACCAGCGCGGGCGAGGTCGTCTACGGGATCATGGCCGAGTTCGCCACCCCCGCCGACACCTACCACGCCGCCGAGAAGATGCGCGATGCCGGGTATCGGAACTGGGACGTGTATTCCCCGTTCCCGATCCACGGCATCGACGAGGCGATGGGCCTCAAGAACAGCCGCCTCCCCCTGGTGGTCGGCGTTATCGGCCTCTCGGGCGCGGCCGTCGGCTTCACCTTCCAGTGGTGGGTCGCCACGCATGGCTTCGCGACCGTCGTGCAGGGCAAGCCTTTGGGCGCCTGGCAGCCGTTCATCCCCGTGACGTTCGAGATCGGCGTTCTGTTCACCGCGTTCACGGCGCTGCTCTCCATGCTCGCGTTCAACTTCCTCCCCATGTGGTACCACCCCCTCATGAAGAAGGAGCGGTTCCTGCGGGTGAGCGACGACCGCATGGTGATCTGCGTCGAGGCCCGCGATCCGAACTTCGACCCCAAGAAGACCGCCGCGCTGCTCGAGTCCGCCAAGGGGTACAACGTCGAACTGGTGGAGGAGTGAATCAGAGCCGGGCGGCCCATGCCGCCGGAGTGAGTCTCAAACGATGAACGACCCGAGCAACACCAACCTCCTTCGCACCCTGGCCCTGGCCGGCCTCGGCGCGATCGCCCTCGCCGGCCTGTCCGGCTGCCAGGACGAGCGCAGCGACGAGCCGCCGCACCAGTTCCTGCCCGACATGGACGACAGCCCGAAGTTCAAGCCGCAGACCGAGACCGAGTTCTTTGAGGACGGGCGCGCGATGCGCCCCCACGTCGAGGGCACCGTCGCCTTCGGCGAGTCCTCGCGAACCTCGTGGATCGACGCCGCGGGCAACCTCCGCGATCGTCGCGCGGACATCGATGCCGAGCTGACCAAGGTCGAGAAGTCGCCGACCGGCGACACGTTCGATTCCCGGGAGTTCCGCGACGATCCCGAGCTCTGGGACGGCATCGACCCGCACGGCACGCCGCTGGCCCAGGGCGAGCCCGCGTACGTCGGGACCATCCCCGCCTCGGCGCTCCGCCACTTCCGCATGATGCACGCCGATCGCGGCGAGGTCTTTCCCGACGACACGGCCGCGATGACGGCGATGATCACCCGAGGCCAGGAGCGGTTCAACATCTACTGCTCGGTGTGCCACGGCTTCAAGGGCGAGGGTGGCGACCCGGCGCACCGCACGGGCGGCATCGTGGGCCGCCGCTGGCGCACGCCCGTGCCGAGCTATCACGACCCGAAGTATTCGGACAAGAGCGTGAAGACCGGCCAGGACGGGTACATCTTCAACGTCATCCGCCACGGCGTGCCGGATCCCGATCCCACCAAGCCGCTCAAGATGCCGTCGTACGCCGACAAGGTGTCGGAGATGGACGCGTGGGCGATCGTCTCGTACATCCGGACGCTCCAGGCGGCGTGGACGGAATCGACGCCCGCGGGCGCACCCGCGGGCCCGACGGGGTCGGCCGGGGCAACGAGCACCAGCAAGCCGGAGGGCGCCAAGTGAGCAGTATCAGCCTTCCCGAGACCGAATCACTCCACGCCCACGAGGAGCCGCAGGTCGCGGCCCGCCGGGCGATCGACGTGGCCCGCCTCAACCCCGGCCCGGGCTTTGGCGCGATGACGCGCAACGCCCTGCTGTTCGTCGGGCTCGTCGGCATCATCGTCGTCGCGTTCAGCGCGTTCACCGGCGGCGAGGAGAACAAGCGGCTGATCCAGCAGCACGCCCTCGTGTCCTACCACATGGGCTTCCTCTACGCCCTGGGCATCGCGCTGGGCTGCCTCGGCGTGCAGATGATTTTGCAGCAGTTCAACGCGGGCTGGGCGGCGACGATCCGCCGCACGGCAGAGACGGGCGCCAGCCTGTTCTGGGTGATCGCGATTCTCTTCGTGCCGATCGCCGTGATCGAACTTAAGTGGACGCACGGCCTGGTGTTCTCCTGGCTCGATCCGGCGCACCAGGATCAGGTGTTCCAGGAGAAGAAGGCGTGGTTCAACCCCACGTTCTGGACCATCCGCTCCATCGTCTACCTGTTGATCTGGATGGGCCTCGGCGGCGTGCTCTACAACCTCTCCCGTCGGCAGGATGAGACCGGCGACCGCTGGCTGACCGCCCGGGCCCGCTGGATCAGTTCCTTCGGGCTGGTCATCTTCGCGTTGACGACGACCTTCGCCGGCTTCGACTGGCTCATGTCGATGGACTACCACTGGTTCAGCACGATGTTCGGCGTGTACTTCTTCGCCGGGTGCACGCTGAGCACGATCGCGGTGCTTTGCATGATCCTGTGCACGCTCCGCGCCACGGGCCGCCTCGGCCGCATGTTCACCGAGGAGCACCAGCACGACCTCGGCAAGCTGCTCTTCGCGTTCACAGTGTTCTGGGCGTACATCGCGTTCTCGCAGTACTTCCTGATCTGGTACTCCAACGTGCCCGAGGAGACGGCGTTCTTCAACGCGCGGAACGACCACGGCTATTTCGGCCTGTTCGTCACGCTCTGCCTCGGCCACTTCCTCGTGCCGTTCGTGCTGCTGCTCATCCGTCCGCTCAAGCGCAGCGCGACGGGCCTCCGCATCGTCGCGCTGTGGATGATCATCATGCACGGGGTGGACCTGGTGTACATCGCCCGCCCGATCGTCTCGGGCATGCGCCTCGGCGAGCACGTCTGGGTCGACATCGCCGGCATCCTCGGGCCCACGTGCCTGTTCCTCGGCCTGCTGGTCTGGAAGATGGGCCAGGGGCCGCTCGTGCCCATCAAGGACCCGCGCCTGCAGGAGGCGCTGGCCCACAAGAACTACGTCTGACGGAAGCAATCGCTCGAAGCAGGAAGCCTGGAACCATCTCCCCATGTCCGACCGACCCGACCCCCACACCACCGTCCACCCGCCCGCGGGCACGCACCACGTGCACGAGGGTGCGCCGATGCACGATCCCGTGGATGCGTGGCACGATCACTCGCACGACGAGCAGCCTCAGCACGCCCACGCCGAGGTGCAGAACAGCCGGCTGGTCATGGGCGTCGGCGTCGCGCTCGCCGCGGTGATCG
>DASZWV010000067.1:0-2677 GCA_035546115.1 Phycisphaerales bacterium | reverse complement strand
CTCCTCGCGCTCATTCCGGCGAGCGCTGCGTGGTGGCTCGACAGGCGGTCGCATCGGCGGCGGATCGCAAACCAGTGCCAGCGGTGCGGCTACGACCGCTCGGGTTTGCTCGCCGATGCGGTCTGCCCGGAATGTGGTTCGGCGCTGCGACAAGCGAGCGGAAACTGATTCGAGGTGCGGGCACGGATGGGAGGACCGGATAACCCAGCCCGACCCGGGATGCCCGGCCCAGGCGCTCCCCGTTGGCGCGCTGGAGCTCTTCGGGGGATGCGATGAGCCCCTCACGGGACGCAAAGAGCCCCTCACGGGACGCAAAGAGCCCCTCATGGGACGCAAAGAGCCTCTCACGGGACGCAAAGAGCCCCTCATGGGACGAAAAGAGCCTCTCATGGGACGCGATGAGCCCCGCATCACAGCCCATGAACCCCGGAACGCACGGCTTCTTCCACCCTGCGGCGCGGACGATGCGATGGAAGTTGTTGTTCTGCAATGCTTTGCAGTTCTGGATGGTTCTCCCCCAGATCAAGGGTCGCCCAAAGTGGCGGTATCCATCTGGAAAGGCGGCTTTTCCGCCTCGGCGGAGGATGGGCGATCCGTTACCATGTCCGGCAAGCATTTCAGTCCGAACCGGAGGCGATCGTGCGCACGGCGGTGTGTTGTGTGGCCGTGGCGGTGGGGGGATGGGGTCTGACGCTGGTCGGCGCTATGGATGCGCCCGCCGCCGACGGCTCCCAGCCAGCACCCTCCTCCGGCGTGTCCGCGCCTCCGCGAAGTGCGCGCCAGGAGTATCAGGTCCGCCACGCCACCGACCTCGCCGACCGCATCGCCCTCGGCAAGCGTCTGTTCTTTGACACCGGCCTCTCCTCGCCGCCGGGGCAGTCGTGTGCCTCCTGCCACTCCCCCGCCGCGGCCTTCAGCGATCCCGATCACTCGCGGCCCGTCTCGGTCGGCGTCCTTCCCGGGAGGGTCGGCACGCGCAACGCCCCCGCGGTCGCGTACAACAGCTCCGCGCCCTCGTTCGGCTACGACTGGTCGGAGAGGGCGTTCTACGGCGGCATGTTCCTCGACGGCCGCGTCGCCGACCTCGCCGCGCAGGCCGCCCAGCCGCTCCTGAATCCGCAGGAGATGCACAACCAGAGCAAGGCCGAGGTGGTGGAGAAGCTGCTCGCCTCGCCGATCATCTCCGACCTGCTGCGCCTCTACCCGCTCTCGCCCGACGAACTCCAGGGGCTGACGGCCGACAAGTCGAGCCCCGGCTACGCGATCTCGGTCGATGGGATCTTCTCGCGCATCGGACTCGCCGTCACCGCCTACGAGATCTCCACCGAGGTGAACCCGTACTCCTCCAAGTACGACGCCTACCTGAACCAGGAGACCGAGCTCTCCGACCGGGAGATGCGCGGCATGAATCTCTTCTTCGGGCAGGCCTGTTGCTCGGAGTGCCACATCAGCACCGGTCGCAGGCGCGAGCCCGGTGTCGTCGCCCCGGCCGACCGCTGGGGCCGACACACGCTCTTCAGCGACTTCGGCTACGACAACATCGGTGTGCCGCGCAACGACGCCATCGCGTACCCGCCCGGCGAGCCCGACACCGGCCTCGGCAGGACTCTCGCCGCCGTCTCGCCGGCGAGCGGCTACTACGAGGCGGGCAAGTTCAAGGCGCCCACGCTGCGGAACGTCGAGCGCACCGCGCCCTACGGACACAACGGGTACTTCAAAACGCTCGAGGAAGTCGTGCACTTCTACAACACACGGGATGTCCCCGGCGCCGGCCCGCGCCCGGGCGAGCACTGGCCCCCTCCCGAGTTTCCGCACACCATGAACCGCGACCAGATGGGCAATCTCGGCCTCAGCCCGGCCCAGGAGCAGGACATCGTCGCGTTCCTCAAGACCCTCACCGATGGCTACACGAAGTAATCATCCCTTGGCGGAAATATCCTCCCGCGCTCACGACATGTCACCTGCATGGGACAACAATCCCCGAGCATGACCGCACGCATCTCCAGATGGCGTCGGCGTTTCGGCGGCCTTGCCGTCGGGATTGTGGCATTGCTCGCGTATGTGTGCGCGAGCTTCCCCGTGCTTCCCTCGGCCCAGTGGCTCTACCGCGCTTCTCCGTGGCACGAGCGGTTCCCCTGCGAGGACCACGCCTGCGGCTGCATGAGCGCCGAGGAGTGCTGGAACCACTGCTGCTGCATGACCCCCGAGCAGCGCCTCGCCTGGGCCGAGGCCAACCACGTGCAGCCGCCCCCATCGGCGCGAGGCATGCTCCGAGCGGCCGCCCTGGCCAGGGCCCAGCACGCTCCCTCCGGTGGGTGCCCGCTCTGCCGCGCCGCCGCCGCGGCCCGCCAGGCCAACGAGCAGCCCAAGCCCACCGCTCCGGGCCGCCCATTCCTTTCTCCACTCGGCTGCAAGGGCTTCGCAGGTTGGCTCATGGCGACACCGCCGCGGCCGATCGTTTCGCAAGGCCTCTCCATGGCCCCACCCAGGGTCGTGGCCGTGCTGGCATCGCAGGATCCACGAGATCCGCCCTCGCGCAGCATCGAGCCGTCCGCGCCGCCACCTCGAGGCGTCTGAGCCGCCAACAGCCCGCGTTGTAGGCCCGACATTCCAAACCGGATTGCGCGTTGTGCATTCACACGCGCAATGCCCAAGGAGAATCCGCGTGCGACACCTC
>DASZWV010000066.1:0-5073 GCA_035546115.1 Phycisphaerales bacterium | reverse complement strand
GCGGGGCATCGAGCCCCGCGAGCGAACGGAGAGAAAAAGGGGCCGCTCTCCAGGGGTGCAGAGCCACCCCTGGCAACCTTCGTGCGCCCCGCTGGGGCGAGGAGGGGAAATGGAGGTCGCTTTCCAGGGGTGCGGAGCCACCCCCAACCCTGGCAACCGACTTCGAGTGGCTGAAGCCACTCGCAACGGCCGAGCGCCCAAGGGGCGAAAGGCGGTTGGCCGGTCAGACGAGTTTGAGGATGATCAGCACGGCGTTCATGAGGAGGCTGGCGCCGAGGGTGACCATGAGGGTCTTGAAGAGCCAGGGGCGGACCATCATGCGGGGCTGCATCATGGCGGTGGCGTCGACGGTGGCTCCCGGGGCCGCGGCCTCGGCCTTGGCGAGGGATTCGAGGTCGAGGCCGCCGAGGTCCTTGTGGGCGATCGGGGGGGTCTGCTTTTCGCGGACGGCGCGGAGATCGACGAGGAGGTCGGCGCAGGACTGGTAGCGGTCCTTGGGGGACTTGGCCATCATCATCTCGATGACTTCCGAGATGCCGGGGCTGAGCTTGGGGTTGACGTGGTCCGGGGGGACGAGTTCGGCCTTGAGGTGCTTGTGCATGACCGCCGACGGGTTCTTGCCGTCGAAGGGGACGCTGCCGGTGACCATGTGGTAGAGGGTGGCGCCGAGGGAGTAGATGTCGGAGGGGGGGCCGATGTCTTTTTCGCCGCGGATCTGCTCGGGGGAGATGTAGTAGGGCGTGCCGAAGGCCTTGCCCTGCTCGGCCTCGGCGGCCTCCTTGTCGGACATGGCGCGGGCGAGGCCCATGTCGGCGAGCTTGGCGACGCCCTCCTTGGAGAGCATGATGTTCTTGGGCTTGACGTCGCGGTGGATGAGGCCCTTGGAGTGGGCGTGCTGGAGGGCCTCGGTGACCTGGATGACGATGTCGATGGCGTCGGACTCGTTGTACTTCTTGTGCTTGACGATGTCGTCGTAGACGGTTCGGCCCTCGACGTACTCCATGACGAAGTAGTGGTAGTCTCCGGCCTGGCCGACGTCGTAGGCCTGGACGATGTTGGGGTGGTTGAGGGCGGCGGCGGCGCGGCCTTCGGCGTAGAAGCGCTCGATGAACTGGGGGTTGTTGGTAAACTTGCGGGGGAGGACCTTGATGGCGACCTCGCGGTCGAGCGAGAGTTGTTTCGCCTTGAAGACGGTGGCCATGGCGCCCTTGCCGAGCTGGCCGAGGACCTTGTAGCCGGGGATCTGCTGGCCGGAGCGCTCGGCCTCGGCCTGGGCGCGGATGCGCTCGAGCTGGCGCTTGGTGATGAAGTCGTTCTCGACGAGCAGGAGCGGGAGGGACTTGCTGTTGCCGTCGACGCTCGTCGCGCGGACCTGCTCGAGGCAGGCCTGGACTTCTTCGGGCGTGGCGAGGCCCTGATCGACGACGATCTTGCCGATGATCGTGTCGATGTTCGTGCCGCTCTTGGTCTTGGTGCGCGATGCGGCGTTGGAGCCGGAGGTCTGGCCGGCCGTGGGCGCCGACGCTTCGGCCGATGCGACCGGGCCCGCATGGCCGTTCTCGGGCTCGAGCTCCAGGTCCACATCGACGCGGCCGCCGCGCTCGGCATCCGCCCTCGCCTTGGAATCCATCGGCGAGGTCTCGGACAGGTCGGGCTTTCGTGGCAACTGGCTCATCGCTACCGGGTTGTTCCGTCCTTCCCCCTACCTCCTACCAACCGCTGCATATACGTCATCGGACGGTCCATCCGATCGATCCGGGGATCGCGGCACGCGCGCATTTTCACGGAACCGACCAGCGGCTGAACCTAAGTCATTGAGCGGAAACAGTCAAACTGGCACCACTGAGTGTGGTCTCATGGAGTTTACGTGCCAGCGCAGTCGCCTGTTTCTCGCACGCTGATCCGGCATTTTGTGTCCACCCAAACGGGTTATTGGACGGGCCGCGATGGTGAGGGAGCGAGATCAAGGGTTTACCCTATTCCGTGCCGCGGGGCGAGGGAGCGGGGGCGATACACTGAGTTCGGGTCTGTTCACGCAAAGGGCATTCACATGGACAGTTCACAGCGCACAAAGCTCGCGATTGGTGGCGTGGTCATCGTGATCCTTGCGGCGGCGGTGATCTGGATGTACTCGGACATGTTGTTCCCGGCACGCCAGCAGCCTGCCCCGGCCGCGCCGAACCCGCAGGATTCCAGCGCGGATGCGACCGCCGGCACGCCTCCGCCCCCCGCGGCGAAACCGGCTTCTACACGGCCCGGATCGCCCCGGGCCGGCACCAAGGCGATGGCTCCGGGGAGGTAGCATGAAAACCGGATGGGGGCATACTCAAGGCATCCGAGTTGCAGAATGTTGCGGATAGGCCGATACTGGAACGTATTGGGGAGGAGCCCAACGGCGATCCCCACCCGCGTGTTCTGCGCGGGCATATACCCCAGCGGCGACTTCCTGATTGCCTTCGACCGGAGCATCTTCACATGAACCTTGCGCACTCCCGCCGTCGATCACCGGCCATCGCGTTCACGCTCATCGAGCTGCTGGTGGTCATCGCGATCATCGCGCTGCTCATCGCGCTGCTTCTGCCGGCGCTCGGGAAGGCGAGGAAGGCGGCGTGGCTGTCGATCTCGCTGAGCAACATCCGGCAGATCACGGCCGCGTCGTACTCGTACCAGCAGGAGCAGAAGGGGTACATGCCGCTGTACGTGATGTACGCGCGGCATGGGGACGATCAGCAATCGGGTCAGACGCCATCGAATCCGGGGACGACGAACTCGTGGGGGACGCCGATCGAGGGATGGGCGACGTGGTCGTACGGCGGCAACAACAACGACCAGTGGTGGGGCTCCGGGTCGAATCCCTTCGGCGTCGGCTGGGGGGACGTGGAGGCGGCGGATCGACCTTTGAACCCGTACATCTATCCCACGCTGGACCTGTACGCGCCGGCGCCGCCGCTGCGTCTGGGCCCGAGCGACCCGACGCGCAGCGCGTACAAGATGGAGGTCTTCAAGGACCCATCGGACAAGTTCAGCTATCAGCACAACGCGAACTTCGACAACATCGTCGCGGATCGCGACGCGGTCGCGCTGTCGTGCTACCAGGATGTGGGCACGACGTACCAGTACAACGCGAAATGGTGGGACCAGGTGGACGGCCACTTCGGCGGGGGCACGCCGGGGTTCATCAAGGCGTTCCGGTTCGGGCTCGAGCGCATGCGGCTGTCGGACTCGTTCGTGCCGTCGCGGTTCGTGTGGATCAACGACCAGTACTCCGACGTGGTGGCCAACAACGCGAGCACGGCGTTTCGCCTGAAGAACGGGTACGACGAGATCAACAAGTCCGTGATGGGGTTCATGGACGGGCACGCGGCGTACTACAAGGTCCGCCCCGGCAACAACCACAACGTGGGCGATCCGAACAACTCGTACACGAACAAGGACTACACGTTCGTGTTCGAGGACCTGCACCTGCCGTAGGCGAAACGGCGGGATTCCGGCGCGGCCGGCGCATCCATCCGACAGAACTCGCGCGCCGCTGCGGGTAACATGGGCCTGCCTTCAGGACCGGCTCGCCGCCGCCATCCGGGGCGTTGGGGATCGTTTCGTCCATGCTCGTCACCCAGAAGCGCCCGCGCGATCTGCATTGGTACCACGCCGGGCCGCTGCTGTTCGGCGACTGGGGGACCAGCCGGCTGTACGTGCTGGGGCTGGCGTTCTACTACACGGCGCACGCGTCGGTGCTGTACATGGGGGCGATGTCGCTGATCATGGCGGCGGTGGCGTGGGCGTACACGATCGTGTGCCGGAGCTTTCCGGACGGGGGCGGGGTGTACACGGCGGCGAGGCAGATCTCGCCGACGCTCTCGGTCGTCGGGGCGACGCTGCTGCTGTGCGACTACATCGTGACGGCGGCGCTGTCGGCGGTGGAGGCGTTCCACTACTTCGGCGTTCCGCACAACCTGACCGTGCTGTGCTGCGTGGTGACGATCTTCGGGATCGGCGTGATCAACTGGCTGGGGGCGCGGAGCGCGGGGCGGTTCGCGCTGTTCATCGCCATCGCGGCGATCGTGGCGAGCGCGGTCATCGGGCTGCTCTCGCTTTACCTGATCCCCGCCGGCCTGCGGACGGTGCACCTGACGGCGGACCACGCCCCGGGCTGGGTGCACCGGTGGGAGAGCCTGGTGCGGATCGTGCTGGCGCTCTCGGGCGTCGAGGCCGTCGCGAACATGACCGGCCTGATGAAGGAGCCGGTGCGGCGGACGAGCAAGCGGACGATCTGGCCGGTGCTGGCGGAGGTGGTGCTGCTGAACATGATCTTCGGCATCGCGCTGAACGCGCTCCCGGGACCGGCGGGCGTGACGACGCCCGACTACATCGGGTACGAGATCGACAAGCTCGTGCAGCCGGAGAACGTACCGCTCCCGGTGCAGGAGTACCGCGACACGGCGGTGAAGATGCTCGGGGTGCACGTCGGCCAACACTGGTTCGGCGCCGACTACGGGCGCATCTTCGGGTACGCCGCGGCGGGCATCTTTGCGCTGCTGCTGCTCTCGGCGGTGAACACGGCGATCATGGCGAAGGTCTCGGTCATGTACTCGATGGCGCACGATCGGGAGCTGCCCCGGCCGCTGACGCGCCTGAACTATTCCGGGGTGCCGTGGATCGGGCTGATCATCGCGTGCGTGCTGCCGCTGGGGATCCTGCTGTTCGAGGCCGACGCGAAGGCGCTGGGCGAGCTGTACGCGATCGGGGTCGTCGGCGCGATCACCATCAACTTTCTGTGCTGCGCGATCAACCGCGAGATCCCGATGGCGCGGTGGGAGCGGGCGGGCCTGTCGGTTCTCGGCGGCTTCATGGGCGTCATCGAGATCACCATCTGCTTCGCCAAGCCGCACGCGCTGCTGTTTGCGGGCGTGATGATCGTCGCCGTGCTGGCCGTCCGCTACGGCATGATCGCCTATCGCCGGCGCAGGGCGGGCGAGCTTCCGGTGCCGGTGCCCGAGCTGGGCTGGCTCTCGGAACTCAGGCGCGAGCCGCTCCCGGTCGACCCCAGCAAGCCGAAGATCATGCTCGCGGCCC
>DASZWV010000065.1:0-1680 GCA_035546115.1 Phycisphaerales bacterium | reverse complement strand
GTACGCGTTCCCGTGGTGCACCCCGCGACGGATCCCCAGCCCCGCCCGCGCCTGCTCGATCCACAGCACGATCGACCGGTCCAGGCGCGACTTCAACTCCGCCACCCGCCTGCGAAGCGCGGCCAATCGATCGGCAAGAACGGGCTCCGGCGGGCGAGGGTTGGACACCCGCGATTCTTGCACCCCAATCGCCCCCGGCATCGCCCGTCACACAGAGAACACATCGAAGCCGCGGAAATCACGGACGCAATCCCCCAAACATCCATCCCGCTCCGTGCACCGAATCCCATCCGACTCGTCAGAACAGCATCGCCTGCTTCTCCCGCACCACCACCGGCAGCCTCGTCAGCGGCCGCGCGCTCCGCGCCAGGCTCACCCACCGCGGCGGATGGAACTGCTCCGCGATCGTCAGCGCAAACTCCGCCCCGCCGCCCTTCCTCCCGCCCCCGTGCATCTCCGCCACGAGCGCCGGATCGTTGCACTCGCGCGACAGGTGCAGCAGCACCACGTGCTCCCGCGGCGACACCCGCCGCACCGCCTCCAGCGCCTGCTGGTTGGAAAGATGCCCGCTCCCGCCCATGATCCGCCGCTTGAGAAACTCCGGCCGCGGGCTCGCCAGCTGCATCCGCGGGCAGTAGTTGCTCTCGATCGCGAGCACATCCACGCCCCCATCCACGGTCAGGTGCTCGACCAGCTCGTCCGTCACGTGCCCCAGGTCGGTGCAGAACCCGAGCGACCCGCCGCCCGCGCCGGGCATGTCGATCCGAAACGTCGCCACGCCCGCCTCATCATGGCTCATCAGCAGCGGCCGCACCACCACGCCGTCGCCCAGCTCGAACGAATCCTCGAACACGCGCACGCCCCCGGCCCCGCCCCCCGCGCCGCCACGATCCGTCAACCCGATCTGCCGCGCATGCCGCGCGTGCATCCGCAGCCGCGTGTGCGAGGGCAGCATCCGCAGCCACTCCAGCCTGAAGTGGTCCGAGTCCAGGTGCGTCACCAGCGCATCATCGATCTGGTCCGGCCGCACCCCGCCCCCCGGCAGCCCGGCAAGCATCCGAAACGTCTTCCGCGGCGACAATCCCAGATCGATCAGCACCACCCGCCGCACCATCCCCCGCTTGACCACGATCGCCGTGCAGTTCCCGCCCGACCCGGACGCCAGCACGCACATCGCCGCGCCAAACTCAACATCGGCAAGCGGTCCCGAAGATTCAACGGACGGCATCCCTGCACGTCGGATATGGATGGCCATGAGTGGTAGGAGAATACGCCGGGCGCAGCAATCGGACACCCGAGATCAGGATGCCCTTCCACACTCGGGGCACGGATTGTCTTTGGGCAACCCTGCCATGTCGTACCCACATCCAACGCAGCGACCCGCGCGACCCCGCCGCACGCGCCGAAGCCCCACAACGCTCAACCAACCAACGCACGGGATCGCCGCGAAGAAGAGCGAGTTCACCACGAATGGCCACGGCCGAACACCAATGGGCATGGCTGTAACCCCGAGCAGTGAACCAAGCCATTTCGGCAACTTCACCTGCCGGGCTTCTTGAATCTGCACGCTCCCGTGTCCCCTGCCCGTCACGAACCGGGCGCTCCACCAGCACCTCATGGGCCAGCCTGTCTCGGTGCAGTACGCCCACCGGGAGCAGATGACATCCGGCGGTGTTTCTC
>DASZWV010000064.1:0-10729 GCA_035546115.1 Phycisphaerales bacterium | reverse complement strand
GCGACGGTGGTCGAGAACCACCCGCACGACATCCGGATCACCAAGGAGTCGCCGAACTACACGCACGACGTGTGATAACCGCGGGGCCCGCGCCGGGGGCGGTAAGATGCGGTGAGTGCGCCTCCTGGTCGCGGGCGCGGGGGCCTTCTCGGGGTCTTCGGCGGGGGTTTGAGGAAATCCGAGCGTGCTAATCTCCGAAGTAAACTATCGGGGTTATTGCGTTCCCGCCTTGTGGTGAATCATGGCCGATGCGCTCTCTCTTCACGACGAAACGCCGCGGCCGGAATCGCTCGCGCGATCGCGGTCGGCCGACGCGACGCTCGACGAGCGGTTCGAGCGCATCACGCGTCTGGCCCGACGGCTGATGGACACGCCGATCGCGATCGTGTCGCTGTTCGCGGCCAACCGCCGGTGGTCCACCTGCCAGCCCGACCTGGATGAATCGTTCGCCTCGCGGTGCGCGACGCTGTGCGCCCGGACGATCGTCGAGGACGACCTGCTGGTGGTCCGCGATGCGCGGCGCGACGCTCGATTCGCCGGCAACCCGCTCGCGACCGACGGGGCCGGCGTCGGGTTCTTCGCGGGCTGCCCGCTGCGCGGCCCGGACGGAAGCGTGCTCGGCACGCTCTGCGTGGCCGACACGGGGGCGAAGGACGTCCGGATGGAGGACGGGGCGTGCCTGCGAGACCTGGCCGCGATCGCCCAGGGCGAGTTCGCCACGGCCATGCAGGCGGCGCTGCGCGACGACCTGATGGACCAGATCGGCGCCGAGCGGAGGCGGGCGATGGTCGATCCGCTGACGCGCCTGTGGAATCGCGACGGCATCGTGGACATCATGGACCGGGAGTGCGGGCGGCTCAGGCGGGCCGGATCGGCGTGCGCCGTCGTCATGGCGGACGTGGACCACTTCAAGGAGATCAACGATGCGCACGGCCACCCCGTGGGGGACGAGGTGCTGTGCGAGATCTCCGGGCGCATCGAGCGGGCCGTGCGGGACATCGACGCGGTCGGGCGGTACGGCGGCGAGGAGTTCCTGATCAGCCTGGGGTCGTCGCCGGATGCGCGGTGCGCCGTCGAGATCGCCGAGGGCATCCGGGCAAGCGTGTGCGAGTCGCCGGTCCGGACCAAGGCGGGGCCGATCCGCGTGACGCTCACGCTGGGCGTGGCGTTCGCGCCGCCGGGCGGACCGTGCTGCACCGAGCTCCTGATCGACGCGGCGGATCGCGCCCTGTACGCGGGGAAGCGGAACGGGCGCAACCGCGTGGAGTGCAGCGTGTGCGGGCCGGGGAGGATGGCGGCCTGAGCCCGATGGCGCGGCGCGCGGCCTAGCGTTTTCCGATGCGCACACCCATCATCGGCGGCAACTGGAAGATGAACACGACGGCGGTCTCGGCGATGGCCCTCGCGGAGGCGGTGAGCGACGCGGTCGACGCCGAGGAACCGGCCGGGCAGGTGGCGATCTTTCCGCCGTTCGTGTACCTGCGGGAGATCGGGGAGATGCTCCGCGCGGGAAGATCGCGGGTGATGCTGGGGGCCCAGGACGTGTACTTCGAGGCCGACGGGGCGTTCACGGGCGAGGTGTCGGTGAACATGCTCAAGGACTGCGGCGTGTCGATCGTGCTCGCGGGGCACTCGGAGCGCCGGCACGTGATCGGCGAGAGCGACCAGATCGTGAACCGGAAGGCTCGGGCGATCCTGGATGCGGGGCTCTCGTGCGTGCTGTGCGTCGGCGAGACGCTGGCCCAGCGCGAGGCCGGGCAGACCGACGAGGTGAACCGGCGGCAGACGGTCGAGGGGCTCAAGGGGGTGACGGGCGAGCAGATGGCGAGGGTGGTGGTCGCGTACGAGCCGGTGTGGGCGATCGGCACCGGCCGGACGGCGACGCCCGCGGATGCGCAGGATGCGCACAGGAAGATCCGCGCGGTGCTCGGGGCCCTGCACGGGCCCGAGGTCGCGGCGGCGACGCGCATCCAGTACGGCGGGTCGATGAAGGGCTCGAACGCGGCGGAGCTGTTCGCGCAGGACGACATCGACGGGGGGCTCATCGGCGGGGCGTCGCTCAAAGCCGACGAGTTCGTGACGATCATCCGCGCCGCGAGGGCAGAGTGACCCGATGACCGGAGCCGCGTTCCGCACTCTGGCCCTGAGCCTCCCCGACACCGAGGAGGGCTCGCACATGGGGCACGCGGACTTCCGCGTGGCCGGGAAGATCTTCGCGACCCTGCCGGACGCCGACGAGAGACGGGGGATGGTGAAGTTGAAGCCCGAAGACCAGCGGACCCTGGTCAGGCAGCGGCCCGAGGCATTCGCGCCCGCGCGGGGCGCCTGGGGCCGGGCGGGAAGCACCTGCGTGGATCTGCGGGCGGTGGATCGGCCGACGCTTCGAGCGGCCCTGGTCGCGGCCTGGAAGAACGTCGCCCCGAGGCGGATGGTGGAGGCGTTCGGTCCCGACGACCGGGAGTGACTTCCGACCTATGCTTTTGGCCCCACTTTCTGTCCTGCTTGTCCGGGGAATGTTCGCAGCGGGATGATCCTCGCGCCGCAGGGCGGATTCGGAGTTCTCATGGTTACGCTCGCAGCACTCACGGGTATCTGGTTGGCGGTGACGGTCGTGGCGTTCGCGGTCGTGTGCATCTTCCTGGTGCTCACGATCCTGATCCAGCGGCCGCAGGGTGGCGGGCTGTCGGGCGCGTTCGGCGCGGGCTCGGGCTCGGGCCAGACGGCGTTCGGCGCCAAGACGGGGGATGCGCTGACGATCTTCACGATCATCGTGTTCGTGATCTACGTGGGCTTCGCGATCGGCATGAACTATGCGCTGGGCAATCCGGGGGCGGCGCCGGCGGGTCCGGCGGCGTCGAGCACGCCCGGGGCCACGCCGGCGAGCGGCACGACCTCGACCGGCGGTACGTCCACAACGACGACGCCCGCGACGGCCGCACCGACGGGCACGACGCCGCCCGCGGGCACGGCTCCGGGAACGCCCATCACGATCACCCCGGGCGCACCGGCGAACCCGGGCGCGCCTTCGCCCACGGCGCCCGCGCCGGTCAATCCGAACACTCCGTCGGGCACGCCGCCGGCGACGACGCCCCCCGCGACGAATCCAACGCCCGCGCCGGGCGCCTCGCCCGGCGCATCGCCGGCGGCTCCCGCGCCCGCGACGCCGGCGCCGGCCGAGCCGAAGCCCGCGGCGCCCAAGCCGGTGGAGCCGAAGTCGAATCCGTAGTCCGCACGCGCGTTCCAAACCCGAGGGCGCCCCGGCCCGAGACCCCAGGATTCCGACATGATCCGAAGCATGACCGGCTACGGCGAGGCCTCTTCGACGGCGGGCTCGGCGCACTTTTACCTCGAGGTCCGCTCGCTCAACAGCAAGTACTTCAAGGCGGTGATCCGCCTTCCGGAGGAGTTTCAGGTGCTGGAGGCGGAGCTGGAGACGCAGCTCCGCCACCGGCTGAACCGGGGCTCGGTGTTCATGACGATCCGGCACTCGGACGTGTCGGGGGATGTGGCGCACACGCTCAACGAGCACGCGCTGGCGCGGTACATCGAGCAGCTCGGGCGGGTGCCGCAGATCGTGACGGGGGCGGTGAAGATCGAGATCGCGCCGCTGCTGGGGCTGCCGGGGGTGCTGCAGCCGCCGCAGGACGAGGAGAGGCGGCTGAACGCGGCGCGGGTGGAGCTGCTGAAGCTGCTGGACGAGGCGTGCGAGGGGCTGGTGAAGATGCGCGAGCGGGAGGGGCAGTACCTGGTGAGCGACCTGCTCTCGCACCACGACGCGATCGCGGGGCTGCTGGCGCAGATCAAGCAGCGTGCGCCGCAGGTGATGGTGGACCACGAGAAGCGGCTCAAGGCGCGGATCGAGCAGATGATCAAGGAGATGGGCCTGCAGGTGCAGTCGGTGGACATCGTGCGCGAGCTGGCGATCACGGCGGAGCGCGTGGACATCTCGGAGGAGATCGCGCGGCTCTCGGGGCACCTGGATCAGTTCACGATCATGCTCAAGGAGAAGGAGTTCAAGCCGATCGGGCGGACGCTGGACTTCTTGACGCAGGAGATGCTGCGCGAGGCGAACACGATCGCGAGCAAGTGCAACGACGCGGAGATCAGCCGGTGGTGCGTGGAGGTGAAGGGGTCGATCGACCGGATCAAGGAGCAGGTGCAGAACGTGGAGTGATGGGGGTCACTCCGGCAGCACGTAGCGGGCGATCAGGGCGGTGGGGATCGGCGGATAGGCCATCTCGACGCGGTGCGACACGAACTCGTCGGGCGTGAAGCCCAGTCGCTCGCACACACGCTCGATCAGCCGGGGATAGAACGGCACGCGGGGGGTGACGGCACCGGCCGAGCCGGGCCCGAGCAGACGCGAAACGTTCTCGATGGGAAGGGCCTCGCTGGCGACCTCGGCCTCGTTGTATCCGTGGGGGCGGGTGAGGCGGTCGAGCAGGAGCGTCTCGGGCGGGCCCACGATGCCGAGGGAGCGGTGCACGAAGGTGTCCAGGATGACGCGCTCGACCGGGGTGTCGAGGACGACGAGCGCGCCGGCCATGTGGCAGTCGGGTGTGCGTCTGGCGGTGTAGATCTTCCGGTGCACGGTGCCGAACACGCAGGTGGCGGCCTCGCTGGCGCCCGCGGGCGAGGCGGGGAGCTCGTGGCGCGTGGCGCGGGCGGTCCGCACGGCCTGGATGGTGAGATCGCGGGGGACGCAGAACTCGCGGAGCAGGGGGAGGGCGCCGCCCTGGGCGCTCTCGACGTCGATGGGCTCTTCTTTCGGGGCGTCGCTGGCGCCCGCGTCGGTGTACACGGCCTTGTAGCTCATGGGCCAGGGGACCTGGCGCAGGCGGCGGAAACCGACATACCCGGCCACGTCGGCCTGATCGAGCATTCCCGGCTGTTCGCGGTTGGGGGTCAGGAAGATGGCGCGCAGGCGGACCTCGGCGCGGACGCCCCAGACGGCGCACCCGCCCTCGAACATGGCGCGGCGGGCGCTCTCGAGGTCGGCGGAGGTGGTCTGCGTCCCGCTCCCGCCGGCGTTGGCGAGGAGGATCTCGAGGGTGCGGCGATCGCCGGAGTGCTGCTGGACGGTGGAGTGGAAGCCGCGGACGGCGGTGCGGACCTGCTCGAGATCGGACTCCTGGACGCCGCGCTCGCGGCAGGCTTCGAGAAGCCGCTCGAGGCCCACCTGGCCCGGGAGGTGGGCGGCGGCGGTGACGTCGTCCTCGGCCCCCACAACACGGGAGAGTCGCCAGACCAGGCCGCGGTTCACGTTGAGGACGCGGGCGGTCTCGCGGGTCTTGGTGGCGTCAACGCCGGCGGATTCGAGAACTCCGGCGATTGCGGCTCGAGCGATGTGCACGGCTTGACGAATAGTCTCCATGGAGTCGCCATGGTTCTGGCTGGCGGGCACCGTGCGGGTGGCTGAAGATGTCAGGGTTTCATTTGGCATTGGGGGATGAGAGACGAGGTGAGAATACGTTGTGATCGGTCGATTTGCCAACTTGGATGGCGCTTTGTCATAAAAAATGTCATTTGTGACGACATTTTTGTTGTCACAGTGTCCGATACGGGGTAAGGTCGGCATCACAGTCGTTCGTTGCGGCGCATCACCACTTTTGTGCTTGGCCCGGAGTCGTGCAGCGGAGCCAAGCCAAGGAGACTCGGAAATGAGGCGGATGAATGGAGTAGGAATCGCGGCGTGTATCGCTGTGCTGGCGGGGTCGGCGATGGCGGGGCCGACCATCACCTCTCTGGGGAGCGGCACACCGTATTGCGTGAGCAACCTGACGGGCGGGAACTACTACGTCAGCGGGAGCGGCATCGTGACGACGGCGGTCGGACGCTGGGTGTTCAACCCGGGATCGTCGACGATCACCACTTCCGAGCTCGGCGGAGCCGTGGGCGCGTACGCGGGGATGTCCTCGGACGGCGCGTACCAACTCGGCATCTTCCCGAACACGAGCCCGCAGATCTTCGGCAACACCGCGACGGGCGTGACGCCCGCGTTCAGCACGACGCCGACGCTCTCGGCCTCGACCACGCAGCCCAGCGCGACGGAGACGATCATCAATCGCTGGAGCTCATCCACGAGCACCTGGGCACGCCTGGCGATGCTTCCGACGGACACGGGGCTTTGCTACGGGCAGCCCTCCGGCGGCGTCAACATGATGACGTTCGGTCCGGGCTCGAGCTCGGGCGGCACGTTCCTCGACGGCAACGCGATCTCGCAGAACGGGCGGTTCGTCGTCGGGCACGGGTATATCTCCTCGTACAACAGCGCGGCCGGGACGACGATCGCCGCGAGCACGTCGCGCTGGCATCCGTTCATCTGGGATGCGAGCACGAACACGACGACCGTCCTGCAGACGCCCGCGAGGACGTCGAGCAACACGTACCGGCCGCGGACGGGACGCGCGTTCGCGGTGAGCAACGACGGGCAGGTGGTGGTCGGGTACCAGGAGCACAACTCCTCGAGCTCGGCGGCCGCGGATCCGGACGGCGCCCGTCCGATCGTGTGGCGGTGGAACACCGGCACGAATCACTACGACATGTCGTATCTTCCGACGGCGAATCCGCTGCTGGCGGACACGCCGGGCGTGTACTACGTGTGCTGCAACGGCGCGACGTGCACGACGGTAACCAGCCCCAGCCTGTGCGGCGGCACGGTCGTGTACGGCGGCAACGGCTACGTGTCCTGCACCAGCACGCCCCTTCCGTGCTCGGCCACGATGGTGACCTGCTGCAACGGCGACGCCTGCACGGTCGTCGCGGCGGGCTCCTGCGCGGATACCAATGCGTACCTGGCGACGCCGACGTGCACGCCCAGCCCGTGCCGGCAGGTGCTGACGGCCTCGGCGACGGCGGGGAGCATCTTCATCAACGCGGCCGGGACGACGATCGTCGGGCGCAACTTCGATGAGTCCGGGAGCGCCTACATCTGCCAGTGGACCTGGGACTCGGGCAGCTCGACGTGGAGCACCACGAACATCGGAACGAACGTGGGCGCCAGGTCCACGGTCAGCGCCGTGACGTGCCCCTCGGGCACGCCGACGGTAACGACGACGGCCCCGCACGGATTGGTCGTGGGTGACAACTTCTACATGACCGGCACGACGACGGCCGGATACAACGGCATCTACCGAAAAGTGTCCAACGTTCTCTCCACCACGTCATTCGAGTTCACGGACCTGGACGGCAATCCGTCCTTTTGCCAGGCGGACGCGACGGACGGCGAGTTGTTCAAGGTGGCCTCGTGGCTGCCGCCGTCGGTGACGAGCTGCGCCCTTCCGCCGAACCTGTCGGTCACGGGGATGAGCGATGACGGCAACACGATCGTCGGCACGGCGACGTACAGCACCTGCGGCTCGTTCATGACGGGCGGGTTCATCTGGCACGCGTCGGACAACACGCTGCAGGACTGGTACGACTACTGCGTTGCGCAGAACGTGCCGGGCGTGACGACCTACTACGCCCCGATCGATGCGAACAACCAGCCGACGAACATCGGCCTGCCGCGGCTGGGCAACCCGACGGGGATCAACGCGGACGGGACGGCGATCGTGGGCCGGCAGGGCGGGACGCAGATCGTGCTGCCCTCGGCCGGGCCGTGGATCTATGTGGCCAACGGCGGCGCGACGTGCGTGGCGCCGCAGTTCACCGTGCAACCGGCGGCGAGCGTCTCGTACTCGCTGTGCTCGAGCATCGGCGTGATCCTGAACGTCGCGGCCAGCGGGACGGGGCCGCTCTCGTTCCAGTGGTATCGTGACAGCGGCGGCGGCCCGGTCGCCGTGAGCGACGGGGCGACGGGGTATGGGTCCACCATCTCCGGCTCGGCGAGCGTCCAGCTGCGCATCACCTATCCCCGCGCTCTGGATGCGGGCACCTACACGTGCGTCGTGACGGGCTGCAACAGCCAGACGGCCACGAGCAGCGCCGCGGTGGTGGCGCCCGACTCGACGCAGGTGACCCCGGCGAACAACGACTGCGCGACGGCGACGGCCGTCGGCGAGGGGACGTTCAACTGGAACATCTGCGCCGCGTGGGCCAACCAGGGCTCGAGCTGCGTGACGGACCTGGCGAGCGTGTGGTACCGGTACACGCCGACGTTCACGGGCAACGCCCGCTTCCAGACGTGCGCCTCGACCTTCGACACGACGATCACGCTGTACGACCAGTGCAACGGTTCGCAACTGGCGAACGGGTGCAACGACGATGTTGGATCCCGCGGCCTGGCGGGCGTCGGGTCCTCGTGCTCGGCGACGCGCTCGGTGGTGTCCTCGTTCCCCGTGACGAGCGGCGTGCCGATCTACGTGCGCGTCGGGGCGAAGAGCTTCCCCTTCTCGACGACCAACAGCGCGACCTCCGGGGCCCTGGTGATCTCGCAGGCTCCGCCGCCGCCGGCCAACGACACGTGCGACCACGCGACGGTCGTGTCGGGCAACTCGGTGACGGCGTTCAACCTGAGCGAGGCGACGGACGACTTCAACATCGGCGTGAGCGCCGACGGCAGCACGAGCTTCTGCACGCCGGGCACGAGCCAGACGGCGACCTCTTCCAACCGTGACATCTGGTTCATCCTCAACTCTCCGTGCGGCGGCACGTACACGATCGACACCTGCGGGTCGACGATGACCAACCCGATGCTGCACGTGTTCGACAACTGCGGCTCGTTCAACCTGATCGCCTGCAACGACAACGTCGGCTCGGGCGTCTCCGGGTGCACCTCGCAGCAGGCCCGGATCTCCAACCTGACGATCTCGGGCCCGGTGCTCATCCGCGTGTCGCAGTCCGGGACCGGCTCGCCGGGCACGGCGGGGACGAGCGGCTCGGGCAACCTGAACATCTCCGGCACGGATGTTCCGTGCGGGGTGTGCTGCCGCGGTGCGACGTGCAACGCGACGATCACCAGCGCGGCGTCGTGCACGGCGGGCGGCTCGGCGGGCGCCTTCTTCGCCACGACCGCGGGCGCGCCGGCGTGCAACACGGGCGGGAGCACCTCGACGCCGTGCTGCTATCCGGACTACGACAAGGTGAACGGCATCCAGGTCGCGGACATCTTCGCGTTCCTCAACGACTGGTTCGCGAGCAGCCCGTACGCGCAGGTCGGCGGCGACGGGACGTCGAGCGTCCTGGCCGTCGCGGACATCTTCGCCTTCCTCAACGCCTGGTTCGCCGGGTGCCCATAAGACGCGATTCGCGGGAACCGAACCGGGCCATGAACGCCCGTTCGGCCCCCCACTGATCGCCGAGACCACCACGGGTCGCAGACCCGAAGCTTCCCACCGGGGCCCGAGTGTGTTCAACGCTCGGGCCCTCTTTTGCTCCGGCCTCGAACACAAACCCGCCGCAGGGGACATGCCATGAACCGGAAACCATCCCGCGCCGAAGGACCCGCTTTCACCCTGATCGAGCTGCTGGTCGTCATCGCGATCATCGCGCTGCTGGTCGCGATCCTGCTGCCGTCGTTGGGCAAGGCCCGCGCGGCGAGCTGGAAGGCGATCTCGCTGAGCAACGTGCGGCAGATCACGGCCGCGGCGTACTCGTACCGGGACGACAACAAGCAGTACATGCCGGTGACGCTGACGTACATGCGCGGCACGGCGCCGAGCCCGACGTCGGGCCCCTCGAGCGGGTGGTGCACGTGGCAGTACGGGGGGAAGAACTGCGATGCGACGTGGGCGTCGCTGTATGGGGGCAAGTACGACGTGGAGGCGGCGGACCGGCCGCTGAACCCCTACATGTATCCGTCGGTGGACATTTATGCACCGCCGGCGCCGATGACGCTTGCGGCGGCGGACCCGAACCGGACGACGCTGCAGCTTCCGGGGTACAAGGACCCGTCGGACCGGGAGACGTTCCAGCGGAGCACGAGCCTGTTCGTGAATCCGACCTCGACGCCGGTGTCGTGCTACGACGATGTGGGGACGTCGTACCTGTTCAACGCCAAGTGGGTCGACCAGTTCGAGGGCATCGCCGGGATGACCGACGCGAAGGCGTTCCAGATCGGCGCGGATCGGATGCGTCTGGCGGACACGTTCGCGCCGTCGCGGTTCGTGTGGATCAACGACCAGTACTCGGACATCATCGCGAACAACGTGAGCCCGCAGTTCCAGCTCAAGAACGGGTACAAGGATGTGAACAAGTCGGTGATGGGGTTCCTCGACGGGCACGCGAACTACCTGACGGTCCGGCCGGGCGGTCTGCCGCCGTCGTTCTCGAACCCGGACTACACGTTCGTGTTCGACGCGCTGCCGACGCGGTGAGTGAACGCGGGCGTGCGCGGAGCCCACGGGCCGGGAGGCCCGTGCCACAGGTGCTGGGGTCGAATCACGGGCCGGGAGGCCCGTGGCACATGTGCACTAACCTTGGTGGATGTCGTCGCACTCCCGAGCCCGAATCACCGCCGGCGAGCTTGTGGTCGTGTGCTCGCACTACGACCTTGGCGCGATCGAGGAGGTGCGGCGGTTCCGGGGCGGCTCGCGGCTGGCGCCGAAGGTGCTCATCACGACCGGCAACGGGGAGTATCTGCTCAAGCGTCGCGCGCCGGGGCCCTCCAACGAGGCGACCAAGGTCGCGTTCACGCACGAGGTGATCCTGTTCCTGGCGTCGCGCGGGTTTCCGGTGCCCGCGATCGTCGGGACCCGCCCGTCGGGGAGCGCCCGCGGCGACAACTCGATGCTGCAGCTCGGCCCGGCGAGCCCGGGCGGGGGGGGCATCTACGAGGTCTTCGAGTTCA
>DASZWV010000063.1:0-12537 GCA_035546115.1 Phycisphaerales bacterium | reverse complement strand
TGAACTTGTGATTACGCCTCAGTGGTGGAGGCGTCCATGCGGCCCTTTCAACGCCAAGATGGCGTAGCGGAGTTTCGGGGCTCGTCACCGGGCGGGTCGTCCCAAGATAGACGCTGAGGCACATTGGCTGAGGATACCCCGGGGGGGGCTTCTCCGTTCGTCCCCACCGGTGGCACGAGAAACCCGGCCGGTGGCACCGACCGTTGAACCGACCGGATGGTGGCAGGTGGCACCGACCGCGACCCGGAATCGTGCCACCGGCCGCAGCTTTGGGCGGTCGGTGCTCCGGCGTGCGACACCCAAGGCACGCCGACCGCTCAGAGCCGCGGTCGGGGGCACGCCTCGGTCGGTGCCACCTGCCTTGCGACATGGGTGGCGAGCAAGTAAGCTGAGTTCCCATGCGCGCGGCATCCGCAACGTTCGTACTGTTCGCCCTCGCTCTCACCATTGGCGGGCCGTCCGGCTGCGGCAAGCACCTCGGAGTCGAGGTGCTCGACGCCGACACGGAAAGGCCGGTGACCGCCGCGCAGGTGAGCGCGGCTCCCCACACCTACTTCACACCGCCCTACAGAACCGAGGCGGTCACCGATGGAGCCGGGCGCGCGGACCTGCGCATCAGCGGCAGCGATGGACACGATTTCTCCGTTGTAGCGCCCGGGTATCGCCCGCTGCGCGGCTGTGTCATCGGGCCGACCGAAGCAGAAGAGCTCGAAAGGGTGCTGGTGTTCCACAAGGATGCGGCTGGGTGGCGGTATGACCCGGCTCCGGCGCACGTTGCGGAGGTCGTGCGTGATGTCGCCGACGACGGCCGACCCGCGAGGTTATTGCGGGTGTGGATCAGGCCGGAGTAGCGGGGCGGGCGCACGGCCCACGGCGCGGCCAGATCGTGGGGGGCGCGGCTCCAAAATACAATCCCGTCCGGGCGGTGCGAGGGGGACCCCCCCCAAGGGGCCGTGTGCGCGCGGTGCCTTGGGTTGTGCTCCTCGGCCGACGTCAAAAGAATGTGAAAACGCGGATGAGCAGAAACGCGAGCGCGCACAGAGCGGCGAGGCCAGAGAGCGCCGTCCAGGCCCCAATGAGCCACACGGACAACGGAACCCGCGTCGCGGCGCGATGCTCCGCATCTGGTTCGCTGGGATGCACGGCCACGCCGCACTCCGGGCAGCATGCACTCAGCCCCGCGAGTGCATAACCGCAGCGCACGCACCACTCCCGTGAACGCGCCAGCGCCTCACGTCGTGCGTTCAGAAAAAGGGCGATCGTGAGTGGAAGCGTGGGCCACGAGAGGATGAAACCCACGAGGGCAAGGGCGACCAGATTCCGCCAAGGGTTGGTCAATGACGAGGCGTTGGTGGGTTGCCAGAGCATGCCCGCGAGGGCGGCCAATCCGGAGCCCGCATTCAGCGCGGCGAGCAAATAGAGCCACTCCTTACGCCGAACGCGCCGGCGGTACCAGTTCATGGAGCAGTTTAGCGTGCCTTGTCCATTCTGCTTGTGCGATGCGCACTATCCCCGTCCCGTCGCACGCCGGAGCACCGACCGCCCAAAGCTGCCGCCGGTGGCACGATTCCGGGTCGCGGTCGGTGCCACCTGCCGCGCGGGGGATTGCCCACGAACCTAAGGAGGTTGGCTCGTCTTGGTATCGAGCTCGAGCGGCGTGGACATCTGGATCGAGGCGAGATCCGTGTCGAACTGTTCCTTCAGTCCCCTCGCGAGCTCGGCTTGATCCGGGAACGCTGTGACGATTGCCCTTCTGTTGTCAACGATCCAGTGCATGGAGAGCTTCACGCACCGCTTGTCATAGGCCGTGCCCTCAACAAGAAGGACCTCTGGCCCAAGGACACCAAGCCGGGTCACGGTGCAGTCGCCGCATTGCGAATACGGTGGACACACGAGATCGCCGTTGGGCCTCGCGAGCCAATAAGAATCGAGCTTTGGCATCCCCACCAGCCGGAGATCTTTGCCCACGGCAATGCCGATGATCTCACTGTGCTGCGGGAAAGGCGGAATACTGCGCATTCGCCGCGCCACGAGCCACCCCGATGCGAGACATCCAATGGCCACAAAGAGGGCCACTGTGCCGACGATCGGAATCGCGTGTCCAGTCCGGATCGCCATTCTCCGTGTAGTCTGCAAGCCTTGAATTGTAGCTGGGCGGCCAATCGCCCTTCCCGCGCGCACACGACCCCTGCCCCTCTCGCCCCGCCCGAACGGACATTGTATTTTCCGGCCGCGCGATCGTGGCTGAGTTATGTGATTGGGCGAACCTCCCGCGCTCTGCTGCCCCTTCCCGGATTCCGTTCGATTGGGGGGGCGGGGCGAGGGTGGGTTGCGCGCATGAGCGAGGGAAGGCCGAGGCAACCGATGCGGCGAGCGGGCGGCATCTCGCCGGGGGACGTCCGGCGGCACCTGCGGGAGACTCGCCTGGACCTGCGTGCGGGTCGCTTGCAGGTCTCGGAGAGTCGTTGGGACCTCGCGGAGACTCGATGGGACCTCGCGGAAAGTCGTTGGGACCTCGCGGAAAGTCATCGGGACCTCGCGGAGACTCGTTGGGACCTGCCGGAGACTCGTTGGGATCTCGCGGAGAGTCATCGGGACCTGCGGGAAGCGTTCTCGGGCGGGCCCGCGGGCCGCGCGCGTGAACCTGTGCCGCGTGCGCGGGGGTGTGCCCGCTTCCGGCGTGAATCTTGCATCAACCGCTCCACCCAAGCGCGGGGCGCGGCGATACGGATGCCCGTCGGGGCCGCCCCCGACCGGGACCCCGCGCATCACCTTGTCACCTTGTCGCCCGGTCACCCCGTCACCTTGTCACCCTGTCCCCCCATCACCGTCTCACCAACCCAAGGAGTCTCATCATGCCCACCGTTCCTCCCGTCCGTGAATCCGACCTCGACGCCTGGCTGAACAACTTCAAGACGCTCATCGCCGCGAACCCCACGAACTACGGACTGACCGCTGCGGATGCCACGAGCATCACCAACGCGTTCAACTCCTGGCACACCGCCTGGGTCGCCGCCGTCAGCGACGGCACGCGCTCCAAGCTCACCATCGAGACCAAGAACGAGCAGAAGGCGAGCGTGCTCTTCGTCGTGCGCGGGTACATGGCGCAGATCCTCGCCAACCGCGGCGTCTCCAACACGCTCAAGATGGGCCTGGGCCTGCACGTCCGCGACACCACGCCCACGCCCGTGCCGCCCCCCTCCACGCGGCCCGCGCTCAAGGTCGTCAAGACCGGCTCGGGGTTCCAGACCGTCACCGCCGCCGACGAGGCCACACCCCTCAAGCGGGCCCGCCCCGCGGGCTCGGTCGGCCTGCTCATCTACCGCGCCGTCGCCGAGGATGCCGTCGGCGATCCGGCCAATGCGCAGTTCCTCACGTTCGTCGGCAAGCCCGCCGCGCAGTCCAACTTCACCGCCGCCGACCGCGGCAAGATGGCGACCTACTTCGCCCGCTGGACCAACGCCCGCGGCGAGGTCGGCCCGTGGTCCGACGGCGTGTCGGCGCCGATCGCGGCGTGATGCATCTCACCACCGAGAGCACAGAGAGCACCGAGGAAGGCATTGGAATCGGGTTCGAGCCCGGCCTTCCCTTCCTCTCTGTGCTCTCGGTGGTCTCGGTGGTGAATCTTCTTCGGAGAACCCCATGCCCCTCCCCGCCCCGACCGCCCCCAACCGCACGCAGCGCAACAAGGCCCCCGGGCCGCTCCGCGCGGGGCTTCCCGACCCGCGTGCCGTCACCGACTACACCGTCGAGTACGGCGAGGACGGCGGGCGCTCGCTCATCACCGTCCTCCTCGGCACGCCCTGCATCATCCGCGAGCCGATGTGGAGCGTGATCGATGTGAGCGACGGCTCGTCGATCGGCCCCGTGCTCGGCAAGCCGCAGTCGCCCACGCAGATCCTCTTCGTCTTCGAGGACATCCTGCCGGCGTCGGCGTGCCTGCTCGATGTGCCGTACCAGGATGTGCAGGTGCAGAACTTCGCCGGGGGCTTCGTGCGCCCGGGGGCGAAGTGGTTCCGGGCGCCGGGGTGAGTGCGCAAACCGGCAAAGCGGAAAAGCGGAACAGCAGCAGATCAAGGCGAAGAAAAGCCCCGGGCGCGTGCGCTCGGGGCTGTTCATGTGAGGGGATGTGCCGCTTTGCCGCTTTGCTGCTTTGCTGCTTTGCGATGTGCTGCTTTCAGTTCCGCCGGCTCGTGCTCGAGAGCACGATGAGCAGGTAGTACAGGATCGTGCCGATCGTGGAGACCAGCGCGGCCACGTACGTCATCGCGGCGGCGTTGAGGACCTTGTGCATGGCCTGGGTCTCCTCGCCCGGCGTGAGGATGTTGGTCGTGGTGAGGATCTTCTTGGCGCGGTTCGAGGCGTCGAACTCGACCGGGAGCGTGATGAGCTGGAAGACGGCGATCGCCGAGAGGCCGATGATGCCGATGAGCAGCGCGGGCACGCCGAGCTTCGGGCCGATGAACGCGAACAGGAGCATGCCGACGACGATCGCGATGTTGGCCGCGACGCCGCCGACCTGCGCGACGGGCACGACGGCGGAGCGCAGCTTGAGCGGGGCGTACCCCTCGGCGTGCTGCAGGGCGTGGCCCGCCTCGTGGGCCGCGACGCCGATCGAGGCCACCGAGCGGCCGTTGTAGACGTCGGAACTCAGGCGAAGGACCTTGGCCTGCGGGTCGTAGTGATCCGAGAGGAAGCCGTGGGCCTCCTCGACGGTGACGTCGTCGATGTTGTGGGCCCGCATGATCTCGGTGGCGACCTCGGCGCCGGTCATGCCGCAGGAGGCCATGATCTTGCTCGCCCAGGCGAAGACGGACCGCACGCGGAAGGCCGCCCACATGCCGAGCAGGCCGGGGAACAGGACGAGCAGCAGCCACGGACCCCAGCCGGCCCACGGGCCAAAGCCGTATCCGAAACCGGGAAAGATGTACCCCAGAGTGTCCATGTCGTCCTTTCGCTGGGCGGTGCGATCCGCCGGATTCAAGCGTATTACGAACTTCGCGGGTCGAAGTTCGAGGCCTTGGCGAGGGCCTCCCACGCGGCCCTTTCATCGTCGGAGAGGGAGCGGGGGACGGTGATTTTCAGTTCCGCGAAGAGGTCGCCGCGCGTGGGGGGTGGCTCGCCGTCGCTTTGCGGACCGGCTCGGTGGGGGAGGCCCTTGCCCCGAATGCGGAGCTTCTGGCCGGACTGCGAGCCGGGCGGGATGGTGATGGTGATCTCGCCATCGAGGGTCGCGAGGTGGACCTTCGCGCCCAGCGCGGCCTCCCACGGCGCGATCGCGAGCGTGGTGATGAGGTTGTGCTTGTGCTCGGGGTCGATGTGGAAGCGCGGGTCGGGCGCGATGCGGATGCGCAGGAGCAGATCGCCCGCGGGCCCGCCGCCGATGCCCTCGCCGCCCTGGCCGCTCAGACGGATCGCGGATCCCTCGGTGACGCCGGGGGGGATCTTGACCTCGAAGTTGCGGGTGGTCTCGTTGCCCGCTTCGTCGGTGCTGGAGAGCATGATTCGGCGCGTGCCGCCGTGGAAGGCGTCGGTCAGCGGGATCATGATCTCCGCCTCCTGCGTGCGCCCGGGCTGCGGATGCGGCGGGTGCCGGTTGTTGCGCCGGCCGCGGGCGCCGGTGCGGCCGCCGCCGCGCATCGCCTCGACAAAGTCGTCGGAGTCGAACCCTCCGCCGCCGAAGATCGATTCGAAGAACTCGCTGAAGTCGCCGCCGCCCTGGCCGCCGAAATCGACGCGGACATGGCGAGGGCCGCCTCCTGTTCGCCCACCCCAGCCGGGGGGAGGACGGAACTCCTGGCCCTGCTTCCAGTTGGCGCCGAGGGCGTCATAACGCTTGCGCTTTTCGGGGTCCTTGAGGACCTCGTAGGCCTCGTTGATCTCCTTGAACTTGTGCTCGGCCTCGGCCTCCTTATTGACGTCCGGGTGGTACTTGCGCGCGAGCTTGCGATAGGCCCCCTGGATCTCGTCCGGGGTGGCCCCGCGTTCGACGCCGAGGGATTGGTAGTAGTCCTGGAACTTGGCGGTCATGCGTCGATCCCGGTGGAGCGCCGGCGCGCGCGAACTCCCCCGCAAGCCTATGGAACAAGTCGCGTGCCATCGGACTCGGGGATTCACGGGGGCGTTCGCGGAGCGTCGCGGTGGCCAGACATGCGGATTGCCGCGGGGGCTGTTCAATCCTGCAGGGCCTGTCGCGTGGTCTGCCAAGTTGACAACCCGCGTGCTGGGTGCAAGCCGGATAACACCCGATGCCGCGAGCAACTCGGACCCCCATGCGTGGCACAGGGTTTGTTTCCCTGTATTGCCAAGCGATAAACCCCTAATGGAAGGAGCACGTTCCATGTTGACCTGCCGAGTTCCTGGAATGTTCAATGAGTTTGCCGCGATGCCGGACGCCTCGCGCATGATGGATTCGTTCTTCGCAACGACCCCGAGCACGACGGCGGGGCGGCTGTTTCCTGCCGTGAACGTGTGGGAGGACGAGCAGGCGCTGTACATCGAGGCGGAGCTCCCCGGGTACGCGCTCGAGGATCTGGACATCTCGACCCTGGGAAACGAGGTCACCATCGCCGGGACGCGGACGGAAACCGCCCCGGAGGAGGCAACGTTCCATCGGCGCGAGCGTATGACCAGCGGGGCGAGCCAGTTCAAGCGAACGCTTCGGATCGGCGTGCCGATCGAGGTGGAAAAAGTCCTCGCGAAGCTTGAGCGAGGCGTGCTGACGATCACGCTGCCCAAGGCCGAGGCGGCGAAGCCTCGCAGGATCCAGGTGAAGGCCGCGTGATGCGGCGCGATCGCTCTGACACCAGCACACACACCGATGGAGATTTCAAGATGAACTGCAACTCGAGCAACTGTGGATGCGAGGGGCGCGCCCAGGCCCAGAACGCGACGAAGACCGAGACGACGCAGTTGGAGCACGCGACGTTCCGCCCGGATGTGGACATCTACGAGACGGGCGAGGAGTTCGTCCTGACGGCGGATGTTCCCGGCGCACGCCCCGAGAGCATCGATCTGAACGTGGAGAAGGGCGTGCTGACGCTTCGCGCGGGCGTTGCGCAGCGCGGCCCGAGCGAGGCGCGGCCGGTCTCGCGTGAGTATGGCGTGGGCGGCTTCGAGCGCACGTTCCGCATCGGCGAGGGGATCGATGTGGAGCAGATCGGCGCGGAACTCAAGAACGGCGTGCTCACGCTTCGGCTGCCGAAGTCGGTCGCCAAGCGCGGGCGGAAGATCGAAGTGAAGGCCTCGTGAGGGATGATCCGCGGGCTCGTGGGAATGAAAGGAGACATGCCATGAACATCACCCCATGGAAACGCAACGGCGAGACAACGGGCGGCCTGGCCACCATCGACCGCCTGCACCGGGAGATGGACCGGGTGTTCGACCGGTTCTTCGAACCCTCGTGGGGCAACGGCGGCATGCTCGCGGCGCCCTTCGCGGGCGACTTTGCACCGCCGCTGGATGTGAAGGAGAGCGAGAAGGAGATCACGGTCCGGGCCGAGTTGCCCGGGGTCGAGCCGTCGAAGATCGACGTCAAGGTCGTCGGTGATGTGCTCACGCTCTCCGGATCGAAGGAGGATGAGCACGAGGAGACCGGCGAGGGTTTCTATCGGAGCGAGAGAGCGTTCGGCTCGTTCTCGCGGAGCATCACCCTTCCGGAGAGCGTCGACCCGGACAAGGTCGATGCCGAGTTCAAGAACGGCGTGCTCAGCATCAAGATGACGAAGAAGCCGGGAGCGCTGCCGAAGAAGGTCCCGGTGAAGTCCCGGTGAATCACCCCATGAGTGTCGCAGAAACCGGCCGCGCGCCGATCGATCGGTGCGCGGCCGGTTGTTTCACTTGCGCGTCACGGGCGGGGCGGCCCAGCGCATCTTGTGGATGAGCGTGGTCCAGTACGAGCCGTGCGGGTTGCGGACGAATCGCGCGGGGCGGTCGTGCTGGCGGATCGTGACGGTCTGGCCCGCGTGCAGGCGATGGGCGATCTGTCCGTCGAGCACGAGGCTGGTGCCGCCCGATAGGCCCTCGATATCGGGATTGTCGTTGGCCCGCTCGAGCTTGAGTTCGATCGTCGAATGGGCCGGAACGACGACGGGGCGGAACGCGAGAGACTGCGCGGCCAGGGGCGTGAGCGCCATGGCGGGAACATCCGGAGAGATGATGGCGCCGCCCGCGGAGGCGTTGTACGCCGTCGAGCCGATGGGAGTGGAGACGATCAGGCCATCGCCGGTGACGACCGGTCCCTCAACCCCGTCGATGCGGATGTCGATGGCGATCATGCGGTAGGGCGGGCCCGCGGTGATGACCGCGTCGTTGAGCGCGAGGGCATCGTCCTCGCTGATCGGCGAAGCGCCCGGGTAGGCCGGCGAGACGGCGACCTTCAGCATCGGTCGATCCTGCACGATCAGGGGCGTGCCGTCGAGGAGCGTCGCGGCCTGGGCACGCAGCGCGGGAAGGTCGAACTCGGCCATGAAGCCGAGCTTCCCGAGATTGACGCCGAGCATCGGGAGACCGAGATGAACGCACCGGCGCGACTGAGACATCAGCGTGCCGTCGCCGCCGAGCACGATGATGAGATCGGCGTCCTTGGCCTGGGACGCCGTCACGGCGACTCCGTCCGCATCGATCTCGGCCACCAGCCGGCCGTAGCGGGTGATGAGCGAGCGAACCTCGGGCAACTCCGACAGAACGTCGGGCTTCCCGCGGTTGACCAGGAGGAGGACGGAGCGGCCCATGAGCGGTGATTCTATCGAACACTCACGTGCCGCGTTGCAGCAGGTGGATTAGCGGGCGACCTTTGCCGCGGCGGGCACTCGCTGGGTGTTGACATGGATCTCGGGAAGAGCGCCGGACTTCGGACGGGTCGATCCGAACTCGGCGGCGGCGCGGATGCCCCTCGTGATGCCGGCCTGGTCGATGCCCGCGATCGAGAGCTGCTTGGAGCGGGAATCCTGGATGATCCAGGCGTCGGGCAGGCCGAGGCGGACGATGCGGGAGGCGTCGAGGTTCATGTCCTGCGCCGCCTCGAGCACGGCCGCGCCGAAGCCGCCGACAATCGAGTGATCCTCGACGGTGACGATCGGGATCCGCTGTTCGAGGAGCGAGCGGAGCAGGGCGGCATCCACGGGCTTGGCGAAGCGGGCGTCGTAGACGGCGACCTTGTACTCGGACTTGAGCGCATCGGCGGCCTTGAGGGCGTCGATGGCGGGCGTGCCGAAGGCGAGGACGGCGACGTCGGGCGTGTCCGACGAAGGATCGAGGTCGGGCGTCAGACAGCGGGCCTTGCCGAGCTCAAACTTCGGCGTGGCGCCGAGGCGATCGACGACAAGCGTGGACACGTTGTCGCGCGGGTAGCGGACGCTGGAAAGCCCCTCCTCGTAGCCGCGCATGAACTCGACGCACTCCTTGAGCGAGGGTTCGTCGATCGCGGCCATGATCGCGGCGTTGGGGAGCGTGCGGAGGATGGCGATGTCGCAGAAGCCGTGGTGCACGGCGCCGTCGCCGCCGACGAGGCCGGCGCGATCCAGCAGCAGGCGGACGGCGAGTCCCTGCAGCGAGACTTCCTGGAAGGCCTGATCGAACGCACGCTGGACAAAGGTGGAGTAGACGGCAAAGAAGGGCTTCCAGCCGGTCTTCGCGAGGCCCGCCATCATGTCGAGGGCATGGCTCTCGCAGATGCCCGTGTCGAAGGAGCGATCCGGAAACGCGGCGAGCGTCTTGCTGATGCCGGTGCCGTCGGGCATTGCGGCGGTCGCGGTGAGCACCTTCGGGTCGCGCCTCATCGCATCGACCATGATGTCGCCGATGGCGGATGTGAACGAGCGACCTTCCTTCTTGATCTCGACGCGGCAGCCCTCGCGCACGAACGGCGCGGGGGAGTGGAACGTGCTCGCATCGGTCTCGCTGAACTCGTATCCCTTGCCCTTGATGGTCTTGACGTGCAGGACCATCGGGCGATCCATGTCCCGGGCCTCGGCGAGGAACTCGATGAGCGTGGGCAGATCGTGGCCATCCACGGGGCCGGCGGTCAGCAGGCCGAAGTGCTCGAACCAGGCGTTCTCATGGAAGACGGACTTGGTCATCTCGCCGGCGCGGTGGTACGCCTCGGCGATCAGCGAGCCGCCGGGGAGGCTCTTGAGCATTTCCTTGCCGCGCTTCTTGAAGTCGGCGTAGGTGTGCGAGAGGCGGACGCGATCGAAGTACTGGGCCATCGCGCCCTGGGGCTTGGAGATCGACATTCCGTTGTCGTTCAGGATGACGAGGAACTGGCGCTTGAGCGTGCCGGCGCCGTTCAGGCCCTCCATGGCGACACCGTTGACGATCGAGGCATCGCCGATGATGGTCGCAACGCGGCGGCCCTTGGGGTTCGCCTGCGGGTCATACCCCTCGCGATTGAGGGTGTCGCCGCGGGCCATGCCGACGGCGGTCGAAATGCCCGTGCCGGCGTGGCCGACGCGGAACAGGTCATACGGCGATTCGGCCGGCTCGGGGAAGCCGGACATGCCGGCGCTGGTGCGCAGGTTCTTGAGCAGCGGCAGGCGGCCGGTGAGGAGCTTGTGCGGGTAGCACTGGTGGCCGACGTCGAACAGGAGGCGGTCCCAGGCGAAGTCGAAGACGTAGTGCATGGCGATGGTCAGTTCGACCACGCCGAGATTGGGCGCCAGGTGGCCGCCGGAGAGGGCGATCTGGTCGCAGATGGCCTTGCGGATGTCGGCCGCGACCTCGGGAAGTTGCTCGATGGAGAGCTTGCGGAGGTCGGCGGGCGACTTGAGCGATTCGAGGAGGGTCATGAAGGGGGATTCCGGGCGCGGATCCGTGCGCGGCCAACGAGCGAGACTGACGTGCGGCCGACCATGGCCGCGATTGGGAGCAATACTACGCGATTTGGATGGGTTGGTGTTGGTTAGGACCGGCTATTTCGTTCGGACGGCCATGTAGGTCGAGAGTTGGCGAAGGGGCTCGGCCGCCTCGCCCAAGGGCTCGAGCGCGGCCAGAGAGGCCTCGTGCAAACGACGCACCTCGGCACGCGAAGGTTCGATGCCGATAACGCCCGGATAGGTGAGCTTCCCGGCGTCCTGGTCCTTGCCGGCCTTCTTGCCGAGATGCTCGGTGGACTGGGTGACGTCGAGCAGGTCGTCCACGATCTGGAACATCAGACCGATCGCCTCGGCGTAGTGCGACACGGCGCCGAGTTCGTCGAAGCGGCCCGCGCCCGGACGGCCCTCGAGGGCGGTCAAGGCCCCCATACGACACGCGGCGCGAATGAGCATGCCCGTTTTGTTGCGATGGATGAGCTCGAGCTTCTGATGGTCGCTCAGGCCGGGATTGAACCCGCCGAGCGTGTCGTACACCTGACCCGCGATCATGCCGTTGGTGCCCATGGCAAGCTCGTGCAGCAGGCGGGCCTGGAGCGTGAGCTGCGGGACACGCTCCGTGAGTACCTGGAAAGCACTGGTGAGCATGCAGTCGCCGGCGAGGATCGCCATGGCCTCGGACGTGTGACGATGCAAGGTCTTGCGGCCGCGGCGGAGGTCGTCGTTGTCCAGGCCGGGAAGGTCGTCGTGGACGAGGCTGAAGGCGTGGATGAGCTCGATCGCCGCGGCGGCGGGGAGGCTCGCGCTCGGGTCGTCCTTGGGAGAGACGGCGGCGAATGAATGCCAGCAGAGCAGGGGGCGGGCGCGCTTGCCCGGGCCGAGGGCCGAGTATTTCATGGCATCGGTCAGGTTTGATGGCAGACCGAGCGAGCCAAGGGCCTCTTCGATATACGCGTCGACGCGCTTGGCCGGAGCCGTGACGGATTCGGGAAGGTCGGCAACGCGGGTGGCGCTGTGGAGCGTGCGTTGGGCGTCGGGCATCGCGGGGAGAGGGGATGATTTGGGGGCCGGGGCCCCGCGTGTGGTGTGTGCCATGGACGAATCGAGTATATGGGCCGCGCCCCGCGGGATTCGCCGAGGCCGAACTCAGGCGCCCTGCTCCTGGGCCTTGATGAGGTCGAAGATCTGCTGCGGTGTGGTGGCCGAGTAGACCTGGTGGCGAAACTCCTCGAGGTTCATCAGGCGGGAGATGTGGGCGAGGGCCTGGATGTGATCGGAGGTCTTGTCCGGCGGGCTGGCGAGCAGGATGATGAGCCGGACGGGCTTGCCGTCGATGGATTGGAACTCCATCGGGACGGCGGGCTTGCCGATGGCGATTGCGAGATTGTCCACACCGGGGGACTTGCCGTGCGGGATGGCGAGCCCCAGCCCGATGCCCGTGGTGCGGGTCATCTCGCGGGCCCACACCGCATCCTTCAGGGCGCTCGGCTGCGTGACCTGAGCGCACGCGGCGAGCACATCCACAAGCTCGTTGATCGCGGCCTGCTTCGTGGTGGCCTCGAGGGGCGCCTTGATGCAGCCCACCGTCAGGATGTCCGTCAGCTTCACGGCCACGAATCGAGTCCTTTGTTTGCCCCGAACGAACTCCGGGGGGCCTGAGTGTACCCAGGTGAACGTGGGTAGCGCGAGGAAGTCGCAGAGTCGCCCGAAGGGTCCTTCACGACCC